>NZ_JBHVUS010000009.1:0-177499 GCF_042884005.1 Kitasatospora sp. NPDC058162 | reverse complement strand
ACCCCCGTCATCACCCTCGACGCCCGCCGCCGCGACAGCGCCAAGAGCGCCCTCATCACCCTCGTCGAACACGCCCTCCTCGCCCGACTCCGCTGAGCCGGTAATCCGGCGATACAGCCGTCGGCCCACCGGACTCGACCGAGTCCGGTGGGCCGACGGCAACGGCCGAGGAACGGTGGGGAACGGCTAGGCGGACCGCTCGACCTGCTCGGTGGGCTCCAGCCCGGCCCGGACCAGGCCGTAGGTGTACGCGTCCTCCAGGGCCAGCCAGGAGGCGGCGATCACGTTGTCGGCCACCCCGACCGTGGACCAGGTCGCGGTGCCGTCGGTGGACTCGATCAGCACCCGGGTCTTGGAACCGGTGCCGTGCTGCCCCTCCAGGATGCGGACCTTGTAGTCCACCAACTCGAAGGTGGCCAGCGGCGGGTAGATGCCCTCCAGCGCCGTCCGCAGCGCCTGGTCCAGCGCGTTGACCGGACCGTTGCCCTCCCCGATGGCGATCCGGCGCTCGCCCTTGGCCCACAGCTTCACGGTGGCCTCGTTGCCCGAAACCCCGCCCGGGCCCTGCTCGCTGATGGTCCGCCAGGACTCCAGGCGGTAGAAGCGGTCCCGGCTGCCGCGCACCTCGTCGCGCAGCAGCAGCTCGAAGGAGGCGTCGGCGGACTCGTAGGTGTAGCCGAGGTTCTCCTGCTCCTTCACCTTGGCCACCACCCGGCCCGCCAGGTCGCGGTCGGCGGAGAGGTCGTAGCCGAGCTCCTTGCCCTTGAGCTCCACCGAGGCCCGGCCGGCCATGTCGGAGACCAGCATCCGCATGGTGTTGCCGACCAGTTCGGGGTCGGTGTGCTGGTAGAGGTCCGGGTCGACCTTGATCGCGGAGGCGTGCAGGCCCGCCTTGTGGGCGAAGGCCGAGAAGCCGACGTACGGCTGGTGGGTGGACGGGGCCAGGTTGACCAGCTCGGCGATCGCGTGCGAGATCCGGGTCATCTCGACCAGCCGGCCCGCGGGCAGCACCCGGCGGTCGTACTTCAGCTCCAGCGCGCCGACCACCGGGAACAGGTTGGCGTTGCCGACCCGCTCGCCGTAGCCGTTCGCGGTGCACTGCACGTGGGTGGCGCCGGCGTCCACCGCGGCCAGGGTGTTGGCCACCGCGCAGCCGGTGTCGTCCTGGGCGTGCATGCCGACCCGGGCGCCGGTCGCCGCGATCACGTCCGCGACGGTGTCCCGGACGCCGGCCGGCAGCATCCCGCCGTTGGTGTCGCACAGCACCACCACGTCCGCCCCGGCCCGGTGCGCGGTGCGCACCACGGCGAGGGCGTACTCGCGGTTGGCGCGGTAGCCGTCGAAGAAGTGCTCGCAGTCGAGGAACACCCGGCGGCCCTGCGCGCGGAGGAACTCGACGCTGTCCCGGATCATCTCCAGGTTCTCGTCCAGCGTGGTGCGCAGCGCCAGTTCGACGTGCCGGTCGTGGGCCTTGGCGACCAGGGTGACCACCGGCGCGCCGGAGGAGACCAGCGCGGCCAGCTGCGGGTCCTCGGCGGCCTTGCCGCCGGCCCGGCGGGTGGCGCCGAAGGCCACCAGCTGTGCGCTGCGCAGCTCCAGTTCGGCGGCGGCGCGGGCGAAGAACTCGGTGTCCCGGGGGTTGGCCCCGGGCCAGCCGCCCTCGATGAAGCCGACCCCGAACTCGTCCAGGTGCCGGGCGATGGCCAGCTTGTCCGCCACCGTCAGGTTGATGCCCTCCCGCTGCGCGCCGTCGCGCAGGGTGGTGTCGAACACGTGGAAGCTGTCGTCGGTACGGCTGACCTCGGTCATGACCCCTGGTTCTCCGTTCGGGGAGGTTCGTACTGCTCTGCCGGATTCTCGTCCCGGCTCCACTGTCCAGCATCCCGCGCGCGGCCCCGGTGTCCCCGAGCCCTTCGTGGGGGCTCTCGGCCGGTCCGGGCTGTGCTCAATGGGGCGGAGCCCAAAAAGCAAAAGACCCCTCGCGGGTGCGAGAGGTCTGCGCGCGGGTCTGGACGCTGGTGGTCGCTCCGCATCGGGTCCTGCGGGAGCGGTCACTGCGGACCGGCGCGCCTGCTGCTAATAATCAGCGAAAGCGAGGACACGCTGGCAGTCTGGCACAGCATCCACGCTCCGGCCCGCCCGTCTCGCGATGCGGAACAGGGCAGGCCGGAGGGGGTGTCGGGGGTCCGCCGGATCAGACGATCTTGTGCAGCCAGCCGTGGGTGTCCGGGTGCTCGCCGCCCTGGATGGCCAGCAGGGTGCGACGCAGCTCCATGGTGATCGGGCCGGGCTCGCCGGTGCCGATGGTCCAGTCGGCGGCCGCGGACTTCACCGAGCCGACCGGGGTGATCGCGGCGGCGGTGCCACAGGCGAAGACCTCGGTGAGGGTGCCGTCGGCGTTGCCCTGCTGCCACTCCTCGGTGGAGATCTTCCGCTCCTCGACCGCGTAGCCCAGGTCGGAGGCGAGCTGGAGCAGCGAGTCGCGGGTGATGCCGGGCAGCAGCGCGCCGGACAGCTCCGGGGTGACGATCTTGGCGTCCTTGCCCTCGCCGAAGACGAAGTACAGGTTCATGCCGCCCATCTCCTCGACCCACCGGTGCTCGGCGGCGTCGAGCCAGACCACCTGGTCGCAGCCCTTCTCGGCGGCCTGGGCCTGGGCGACCAGCGAGGCGGCGTAGTTGCCCGCGCACTTCGCGGCGCCGGTGCCACCGGGCGCGGCACGGACGTACTCCTTGGAGAGCCAGACCGAGACCGGCTTGACGCCGCCCGGGAAGTAGGCGCCGGCCGGCGAGGCGATGATCATGAAGAGGTAGGAGTTCGCCGGACGGACACCCAGACCGACCTCGGTGGCGAACATGAACGGCCGCAGGTAGAGGGTCTGCTCCGGCTCGTTCGGAACCCACGCCCGCTCCTGCTGGACCAGCAGCTCGACCGCCTCGACGAAGGCCTCCACCGGCAGCTCCGGCATCGCCAGGCGGCGGGCCGAGGCCTGGAAGCGCAGGGCGTTGGCCTCGGGGCGGAAGGTCGCGATGGAGCCGTCGGGCTGGCGGTAGGCCTTCAGGCCCTCGAAGATCGCCTGGCCGTAGTGCAGGGTCATGTTCGCCGGGTCCATCTCCACCGGCGCGTACGGGACCAGCTGCGCGTCGTGCCAGCCGCGGCCCTCCGTCCAGCGGATGGTGACCATGTGGTCGGTGAAGACGCGGCCGAAGCCGGGGTTGGTCAGCCGGGCCTGGCGCTCCGCCGCGGGCAGCGGGTGGGCGGAGGGCTTGAGATCGAACGTGATGGGCGCCTGGGTGGGCGTGCTCATGGCTGTTTCCTTCACCGTGGGGTTCGTTCGGGCCGCCACCACCGAAGGAACGTTACGGCGATCCAACGCCGGAACGAACGCACAACGGCACGGCCCACTGTCGATACTCGCATCCAGAGGGCCGTGCCGAACAGCTGCCCGCTCCTTGGGGAGCTGCAAGCTGCGGTTATGCGGACCGGCCCACCTGGCCGGATCCGCTGGGATCCCGGCCCGTCAGCCGGCTACTCGCTCGGCGAGCGCGTCGCCGACCTCGGAGGTGGAACGGGTGCCGGCCCGCTCGACGAGGTCCGCCGCGACGGCGGCCTCGACCTTGGCGGCCTCGGCGGGGTAGCCGAGGTGCTCCAGCAGCATGGCGACCGACAGCACGGTGGCGGTCGGGTCGGCCTTGCCCTGGCCCGCGATGTCCGGCGCGGAGCCGTGCACCGGCTCGAACATGGACGGGAACTCGCCGCCCGGGTTGATGTTGCCGCTCGCCGCCAGGCCGATGCCACCGGTCACGGCGGCGGCCAGGTCGGTCAGGATGTCGCCGAACAGGTTGTCGGTGACGATGACGTCGAAGCGCTCCGGCTGGGTGACGAAGAAGATGGTGGCCGCGTCGACGTGCAGGTAGTCGGTGGTGACCTCCGGGAACTCCGCGCCGACCTCGGCGAAGATCCGCGTCCACAGGTGCCCGGCGTGCACCAGCACGTTGTTCTTGTGCACCAGGGTGAGCTTCTTGCGCGGCCGCGCAAGGGCCCGCCGGTAGGCGTCGCGCACCACGCGCTCGATGCCGAACGCGGTGTTCAGGCTGACCTCGGTGGCCACCTCCTGCGGCGTCCCGGTGCGCAGCGAACCGCCGTTGCCGACGTACGGGCCCTCGGTGCCCTCGCGGACGACCACGAAGTCGATCTCCGGCTGACCGGCCAGCGGGGAGGCGACCCCGGGGAACAGCCGGCCCGGCCGCAGGTTGATGTGGTGGTCGAAGGCGAACCGCAGCTTGAGCAGCAGCCCCCGCTCCAGCACCCCGGACGGCACGCTCGGGTCCCCGATGGCGCCCAGCAGGATCGCGTCGAAGGCCTTCAGCTCGGCCAGCACGCTGTCCGGCAGCGTCTCCCCGGTCCGGTGGTAGCGCCGGGCCCCGAGGTCGTACTCGGTGGTCTCCAGCTTCACATCGGCGGGGAGCACGGCGCCGAGGACCTTCAGGCCTTCGGCCACCACCTCCTGGCCGATGCCGTCACCCGGGACAACTGCGAGACGAATGGTGCGAGACATGCTCGGACCCTACTCCCGCGTCCCAGGTGCTGACACCTCACGTCCAGCATCCGGACGGGAAAGGGTGACGTCGAGCAGAAACGGGTGCCGAACCGTCAAGCGCTGCCGGAAAGTTCCGCTCTGCACGTACCCACCCGAGGCCGCGTCCAGCTCGTACGTATGGGCGACGGGCTGCCCGTGCTCCAACTCGATGCGCCAGAAGTGGCGAATCCCGGCATCGGCGTACTTCCTCGGCTTGACGTCGCGATCCCACTCCGCAGATGCCTCCTCCACCACCTCGGCGACTAGGAGAACATCCTGGGGGGCCCAGAACGTCTGGTCAGGCCCAGCACATGCCCGGGAATCGACCACCATGACGTCCGGCTCCGGCCGGTTCCGGGTGTCGAGCCTCAACCCCATCCGGCACCAGACCTCCCACATGTCCGGTACCTGATCGCCGAGCTGCCGGTCCAGCCGACGGACCATTTCGGAGTGGAACAGCGTTTGACGGGCGGAGAAGACCAGGCTCCCGCAGAGCAACTCGGTGTGAGGCGGAAGGTCCAGGAGCCGGTCCAGGTCCTCTGCGGTGTAGCCCTCGGCCGGTGGCCGCAGCCACTCCGGCATCACGAGATCGATGTCCCATTCCACGAAGGCACCGTCGCAGATCCGACCACACCACTGCCACCACATCACCCCTTCGACGGAGCGCATGCGACCGGTGGTGCGCCGGGGGCGCGCTTAGGGTGGCGGGGTTCGGGATTCCTGGCAGAACGGGGCGCGTGGATGAAGGCCGAACGGCGGCGGGAGGTGCTGGTCTGCGGGGCGGCGGCCGGGCTGGCGATGGGCGGGTTCGCGCTGGCGGCGGGGCTGCGCGGGCGGTGGCCGGCCGGGGCGGGCTCGGTCGCCGTGCCGTACCACGCGCACCTGTGGGACCTGCTGCACGGACAGGCCACCGGGGACCTGCTGTTCAACTGGAACAGCGGCTACGGCGTCCCGTTCCTGGCGGACTTCTTCGCCTACCTGATGAACCCGTTCTCCTGGCCGACCGCGCTCCTCCCCCGCGACCAGGGCCCGCTCGCCGTCTTCCTGGTCGCCCTGGCCACCATCGGCCTCGGCACCGCCCTGATGGCCCACCTGCTCGGCCGGCTGCACCCCGGCCCCCGGTGGCTGCGGGTGTCCGCCGCCGTCGGGTACGGGCTCTGCGCCTGGGTGCTGGACGTCGGCGGCGGGGCGCCGATGTGGCTGTGGGGCCTGGTCTCGCTGCCGCTGCTCGGCCTGGTCGGGGACTGGTGCCTGCACGAGCGCCGCTGGGTGCTCGGCGCGCTGTGCGTCGCGCTCGCCTGGGCGGGCAACCTCTACACCGCCGCGTTGGCCACCCTGATCGCCGGACTCCTGTTCGCCGTACGGCTGTTCGCCACCCCGCGCCCCTTCCGGCACCGGGTCCGGGCGACCGGCCGGGCGGTCACCCTGACCACCGCCGGGGTGCTGCTCGCCTCCCCCGTGCTGTTCGTCGCCGTCCGGGCCGCGCGCGGCGCCCAACCGGAGTCCCCGCTCCAGCCGCTCGGCCCCTCCGGGCTCGACGGGCACCTGGCCCAGCTGCTGCCCGCCACCGCCGGCGGGCGGCCGCTGCCGGACGTGGCGATCGGGGTGCTCGGGCTGCTGCTGGTGTGCGGGCTGCCGTTCAACCGCCGGGTGCGGGTCCGCGAGCGGGCGGCCTGGTGCACGGCGCTGCTGCTGGTGGTGCTCAGCTTCGTCTGGACCCCGACCGTCCTGGTCTGGCACGGCCTGGCGATCCCGGCCGGCGGGCCGTACCGGGTCTCCTTCGTGCTCAGCGGGCTGCTGGTGCTGGCCGGTTGGGTGTCGCTCGCCCACCGGCCGGACTGGCTGACCCTGCTGGGCGGCGCCGCGCTGACCGCGGTGGTCGCCGGGCTGGCGGCCGCCCGGGGCTCGGTGCACGCCTCCACCTGGGTGCTGCTGGGCGTCGGCGGCGCCGTCCTGCTCGCCGCGCTCGCGGTGCTGGACCGGTGGCACACCGACCGCCGGGCGAACGCCCTGGCCACCTGGGTGCTCGGCGGCGCGGTGCTCGGCAACGCCGTCTGGTCCGGCTACGCGGCGCTCGGCGCGCCCCCCGACGACGGCGTCTCCCCCGCCGCCGTGCGGGCCGGGCACGCCGCCGTCCGGACCGGCGCCGACTGGCCGGAGCGGCGCAGCGACCCGGGCCCGCACGCCTTCACCCCCAACGACCCGCTGCTGCTGAACGGCCAGGGCGGCGGCTACTCCAGCGGCTACCTGCCGACCGTCGCCGTCCTGCTGCTGCACGACCTCGGCGCCGGCTGGACGGCCGGCGGGCGGCAGACCGGGGGCGTCACCGACCCGGTCGGCCAGGCGCTGTTCGGGGTCGGCGCCCACCTGGACGACGGGCCGTCGCCGCCCGGCTTCACCCCCGTCCGGGCGCCCGCGCCGCCCCTGGTCACCGTGCTGCCGCCGGGCTTCCGGACGGCCACCTCCTCGGTCTGGTCCCGCCAGGAGTCGCTGCTCGGCAGCCAGGTGTACGACGCCCCGCTGCCCGTCCCGGCCGGCGGCCCGGCACCGACCCTGCACGGCACCAGCGGCTGGTCGGTACCGGGCGGCGCCGAGGGCACGGTGTTCACCGCCGCGTGCACCCCGGGCTCGACGGCGTACTTCCACGGGGTCTGGTACCGCGGCACGGTCAGCAGCCTGGGCACCAGCTACCGCAGCGAGGGCGAGCAGCCCACCACGGCGGTGGCCGTCCACCGGCTGGGGACCGTCCCGGCCGACGGGACGGTCTCGGTGACCCTGCGGTCGGACGTGGTCAGCCAGGTCCCCGCCCGCCCGATCGGCTGCCTGCGGGCCGACGCCCTGGCGGCCGCCGTCACCCGGCTCACCGCCACCGGCGCCACCCGGGTCGAGGCCGGCGGCCACAGCCTCACCGCCGCCCTGCCGCCGGGCTCCACCGGCACCGCACTGCTCTCCGTCCCCGCCACCGAGGGCTGGACCTGCGCCACCGACGGCGGCGTCCGCGCCGCGCCCACCCCGGTCCTCGGCATGATCGGCGTCCCGCTGGGCGGCGGCGCCGACCGGGTCTCCTGCGGCTTCCGCCCGCCCGGCCTCACCGAGGGCCTCACCGTCGCCTCGGGCACCGCCGCCGTGCTCACCCTGGCCGCGGTCTTCGCCCGCCTCTCCCGCCGCCCCACCCGCCCCCCGCGCCGCGAACGCCGGGCGGCCGCGCAGCGGTGAATCAGGGCGGCCCGCCGGGGGTTCCGGCGGGCCGCCCCGGTTCCTCACGGCAGGTCGAGCACCTGGGCCCGGCGGTCGGCCGGGTTGAAGTGGTACAGCAGCAGGAGCCGGGAGCCGTCGCCCGGCGTGCGGTGCACGTCGAGGACGGCGCCGGGGCCCGCCGGGGCGAGCATCGCGGCCGGGCCGGTGAGGCCGGCCCGCACGGTGACGGCCGGGTGCAGGACGTCCAGCGGGACGGTCGGGCGGGTGCCGCTCAGGCCGATCGAGGAGAAGGAGTCGGCCGGGTCGGGCCGGCCGGGGCCGGCCACGCCGGTCCAGACGCCGTAGTGGACGGTGCTGTGGCCGGGCGTGACGCCGGGCAGGGCGCTCAGCCGGACCGGGAGGACCACCACGTCGCTGTCCAGCAGCCCGGTGTCGGTGTCGCCCCAGCGGGCGTTGAGCGGCTGGACGTCGAGTTCGGCGCCGGTGCGGGCGTCGAGGGCCCGGGAGACCAGGACGTCGCTGCCGTTCAGCCGGTCGGCCTTGAGGATCACGTCGGTGACGCCGTCCCCGTCGGTGTCCAGCGACACCCGTACGCCGTACAGCCCGACCGGGGTGGCCGCCGGGGCCCAGAGCCGGGCGCCCACGTACAGCAGGTCGGAGTCGGCGGCCGCGCCGACGGCCCGCAGGTCGGCGACCCGGTCGCCGGGGTGCTCGACGCAGAGCTCCTGGGGCGGCTCGGCCGACTCCCCGGCGCCCTCGGGCCGGATGCCCGTGCCCGGGCCGACGGCCTTGCCGGCGCCGGACTGGCAGTCCGGCCAGCGGGTGCCCTCGCCGCCGAGCGCGAAGGCGCTGACCAGTCCGGGCACGGCGCCGGGGGCGGCGCTGCCGCCGAGGGTGACGAAGGTGCCGTCCCCGGGGGTCCGGACGGAGGCGGTGACGCCGAGGTCGCCGGTGGGTCGCGGGGCGGCGAACACCGGGACCCGCAGCTGCGGCAGGCCCTGGTCGGTGACCGGGCTGAACAGCACCCGCCCGGACAGCTCGCCCCGGTAGCTGCGGGCCCGGCCGCCCTGCACGGTGTCGATGGTCGGATCGGGCGCGCGCCCCAGCTGCCCCGGCACGGACAGCGTGACCCGCACCCGCGCGGTGCCGCCGGCCGGCACGTCCACCCGGCCCGGGCTCACCTCGAAGGCGGCGCCCGGCAGTTCGGTGGCGGCCGCGTAGCCGGTGCGGTAACTCAGCGGCGCCGACGAGTGGTTGGCCAGCTCGATCTCCCGGACGAGCGCGGTCGGCCCGCCGACCTCGACCGGCCCGTAGGAGACCCCGACGCCGCCCGCCGCGGCGCCCTCCCCCGCCGCGTAGGCGACCACCGGAGTGCGGAGCGCGCCGTCGACCCGGGCCCGCCCGGCGCCGGTGCGCTCGGGCCCGTAGACCGGCCCGCTGTGGTCGTCGCCGAGGTAGGTGTCGGTGCTGGTGTTCATCAGGGCGGCCTTGACCTGCTCGACCGGCCAGTCCGGGTGGGCGGCACGGACCAGCGCGGCCAGTCCGGCGACGTGCGGGCTGGCCATCGAGGTGCCGTTCTCGCGCTGGCCGCCGCTGCCGCTGCCGACCAGGGCGGACCAGATGGTCTCCCCGGGGGCGGCGAGGTCGGGCTTGACCACGCCGGGCACGCCGACGCCCCGGGAGGTGAAGTCGGTGAGGGTGTCGACCCGGGCCGGCTGGTTCTGCGCGACCGAGCCGTGCAGCGGGTTGCCGGGCGCGGCGAGCCGGACCCGGGTGTCGCCGTCGGCGGCGGCCTTCAACAGCCGTTCGCCGTCCGCCCGGCCGAGCAGGACGGCCGGGATCCGGTCGTTGCCGGAGATCTCGGCGAGGTGGTCGGTGTCGGCGGCGTAGAGCGCGCCGATCGCCCCGGCGTCGGCGGCGTGGTCGGCCCGCGGACCGGAGTTGCAGGCCCGGTCGGGGTCGCGGGTGTTCCAGGTGAGCACCGCGATCCGCCCCTTGAGGCGCTGCTTGTCGGCCTCGCTGAACTCGGTGCAGCCGTCCGCCTGGTCGGCGGGCACGGCGAGCCCGCCGGTCACGTCCGCGGTGGTCCAGCCCTGGTAGCGCTCGCTCCAGTGGCCGGGCACGACCCCGGCCTGGGCGGCGGGGGCGAGCACGGTGATGCCGTCCACGTCGGCGTGCCCGTGCACGGAGGCGGCGACGGTGACCGCCCGCACGGCGGTGCCGGGGCTGCCGCCGACGCCGTACACGTCGCCCTCGTTGCCGGCCGCCGCGACCACCACGGTGCCGAGTTCGGCGAGCCGGTCGACGGCCAGCGCGTCGGTGTCGTCGGGGCTGCCGAAGCGGCTGCCGAGCGACAGGTTGACCACGTCGAGCCGGTCGCCGAGGTCGCCGTCGCCGTTCGGGTCGGCGGCCAGGTCGAGGGCCTGGGCGAGCCGGTCGGTGGAGCCGTCGCAGCCGAACACCCTGATCGCGTACAGCTGCGCGCCGGGGGCGGCACCGGGGCCGATCCGGAACGAGGCCGGGTCGAGCCCGGGCCGGTACGGGCCGGCGTACGGGTGGCCGTCGGCGGTGACGCCGTACCCGGCGGCCGTCCCGGCGACGTGGGTGCCGTGCCCGTTGCGCACGCAGTCCAGCGGGTTGTCGCTGGGGTGCGGCACCGGCTGGTGGTGCGGGGAGGACGGATCCGGGTCGTAGTCGTCGCCGACCAGGTCCTTGCCGCCGACCACCTTGGCGGTGGGGAACAGCGCGGCCGGGGCGGGCTTGCCGCGCTCGACGGAGCGGAACGCCGCCTCGGTGCCGGGGCCGCCGAAGTCGGCGTGGGTGTAGTCGATGCCGCTGTCGATGATGCCGATCCGCACGCCCTGGCCGGTGTTCCCGGCCACCGCCGCGTCACCGGACCAGACCTGCGGGGCGCCGGTCAGCGGGACGGAGTAGGCGTTGTCGCGCTGCTTGTTCACGATCGGGTGGACGGCCCGGACGCCGGGCAGCGCCCGCAGTGCGGGCAGCCGGTCGGCGGGGGCGCTGACCGCCAGGCCGGTGAACAGGGTGTGGGTGCGGTAGAGCTCGCGGGCGGCGGGCGCCGAGCGGTGCACGGCCCCGGCGAGCCGGTCGAGCGCGTCCCCGGCCCGGGAGCGCTGGACGGCCCCTGCCCGGGCGGCCTCCCGGCGGACGGCGTCCGGCGAGCGCCGGGCCCGCCGCGCGCTGTCGGCGGCGTGCCGCCAGGCGGGGCCGGCCGCCTCGGTGTCGAGTTCGAGCAGGACGGAGGCCGTCCGGCCCGGCGGTCCCGCGCTGGGCGGTCCGGCGCTGGGCGGGCCGCCTGCGGCCGGGGTGGCGGCGAACGCCGCGCCGGTGGCCAGCAGGACCAGGGTGAGGCCGATCCGGGCGACCGGTCGGCGGACGGTTGGCAGACGCACTGGGCCCTCTCCCCCCGGGAGGGGGACTGATCCGCACACCGTGTCGCAGACGCCCGCCCGCGCGGACGTCGATCACCCTTCCGGGGGCCCCAAATTAGGATGATCGCGATGGCGGGGGCGAGCGACTTCCCCCGGATGGACCCCAGTCGCACCCGATGGAGTGACGCGGCGTCAGCCCGGTCGGCCCAGTAGGCCGATGAACGCCACCGGCCCGGCGCCGGTCAGCTGTGACCGGTGACGCCGCCGTTGTCCCGGCGGTCCAGCGAGCGCTGCAGCGCGGCGGCGGCGAAGGGGTTCCGCTCGGCCGCCCGGCGACGGCGCGGGGCGCGGACCGGGGTGGCGGCGGGGGCGGAAGTGGCGTGGCGGTCGGCGGTGGTGGGCATACCGGGCTCCTTGGAAGCGGCGCGCGTGGAAGCGCGGCGGAAGAACGGGGAGAGGTACGCGCGGGGCAGGGATCGCCTGCCCGTGGGGGCGCACGCACACACGGGCCGCGCGCCCTGGCTGAAGGGGGCGGCACACCGTATGGCCCTTCCACGGTACGACCCCGCCCCGGCCGTGTCTGCACGAATACTTGGATTTCCTAGTATCTGAGACGGCCTTCACCCGGGAGCACGCAACAGGGCCCGGACCGCCGTTCGCACGGCGGTCCGGGCCCTGGCCAGAACAGTGGGAGGGATCAGCCCAGGTCGACCGAGCGCGCGAAGTGGGCGCCGATCTCGGCGGCGATCACCGTCAGCACGTCCTGCGGGATCTCGCTGTCCACGGTGATGGAGGCGAGGGCGCTGCCGCCGTCCCGGGCGACCTGCATGCCCGCGATGTTGATGCCCGCGTCACCGAGGTGGCGGCCGAGCACGCCGACCACGCCGGGGCGGTCCTCGTACTTGAAGAAGGCCATGTGGTCGGTGAGCGCCACGTCGACGTCGAAGGTGTCCACGCCGACGATCTTCTGGGTCTGCTTGGGGCCGGCCAGCGTGCCGGAGATGGCGATCTCCTCGCCGTCGGCGAGGGTGCCGCGCACGGTGATCACGTTGCGGTGCTCGGCGCTCTCGCTGGAGGTGGTCAGGCGGACCTCGACGCCGCGCTCCTGGGCGAACAGCGGGGCGTTGACGTAGGACACCGTCTCCGCCACGACGTCCTCGAACACGCCCTTCAGCGCGGACAGTTCGAGCACCTTCACGTCGTGCTGGGTGATCTCGCCGCGGACCTCGACGTCCAGGCGGACGGCCACCTCGCCGGCCAGCGCGGTGAAGATCCGGCCGAGCTTCTCGGCCAGCGGCAGGCCCGGGCGCACGTCCTCGGCGATCACGCCGCCCTGGACGTTGACGGCGTCCGGCACCAGCTCGCCGGCCAGCGCCAGGCGCACCGACTTGGCGACCGCGATGCCGGCCTTCTCCTGCGCCTCGTCGGTGGAGGCGCCCAGGTGCGGGGTGGCGACCACGTTGTCGAAGGCGAACAGCGGGGAGTCGGTGCACGGCTCCTTGGCGTAGACGTCCAGGCCCGCACCGGCCACCCGGCCCTCGCGCAGGGCGGCGGCGAGCGCCTCCTCGTCCACGATGCCGCCACGGGCGGCGTTGACGATGCGCACGCTCGGCTTGACCTTGTGCAGCGCCTCGTCGCCGATCAGGCCGATCGTCTCGGGGGTCTTGGGGAGGTGGACGGTGATGAAGTCCGAGACCTCCAGCAGCTCCTCCAGCGTGACGAGCTTGACGCCCATCTGCGCGGCGCGGGCGGCCTGGATGTAGGGGTCGTACGCGACGATCTTCATCCCGAACGCGGACATCCGCTGGGCGACCAGGACGCCGATCCGGCCGAGGCCGACCACGCCGAGGGTCTTCTCGCTCAGCTCGACGCCGGTGTACTTGTTGCGCTTCCACTCGCCCTGCTTGAGCGCCGCGTTGGCCGGGGCGATGTTGCGGGCGACGGAGATCAGCAGGCCGCAGGCAAGCTCGGCGGCGGTGACGATGTTGGAGGTCGGCGCGTTCACGACCATCACGCCGGCCTTGGTGGCGGCGGCCACGTCCACGTTGTCCAGGCCGACGCCGGCCCGGGCGACCACCTTGAGCTTGCGCGCGACGGCCAGCGCCTCGGCGTCCACCTTGGTGGCGGAGCGGATCAGGATCGCGTCCACATCGGCGATCGCACTGAGCAGCTCGGTGCGGTCGGCGCCGTTGCAGTGGCGGATCTCGAAGTCGGGGCCGAGGGCGTCGACGGTGGCGGGCGACAGCTCTTCGGCGATCAGTACGACGGCGCTCTTGGAGGTCACAGTGCTCACGACAGTGTTGTCCTTAACTGTCCGGTTCCCCGGGGCACGAAGGTGGCGTGCGAGGGCGGGGAAGGTGGCATGGCCGCGTAGGTAGACGCACGACGCTGTGGGCCTGACGCGCACTCGGGAGTGTATCGACGGGCTGGGTACCAGGCTGCTCCCGTCCGGCGAAATCACCCGGACGAGAGCAGCCTACTTGTACAAGGGAGTTACGAAATTACGGGACGAAAAGGCTCAGGCCTTCTCGTTGACCCAGCTCATCAGCGAGCGCAGCTTCTTGCCGGTGGTCTCCAGCAGGTGGTCCTCGTCGGCCTTCTTGTACTCGTTGTACTTGGGCAGACCGGCCTTGTACTCGGCGATCCAGGTGTTGGCGAAGGTGCCGTCCTGGATCTCGGCCAGGACCTTCTTCATCTCGGCCTTGGTGTCGGCGGTGATGATGCGCGGGCCGGTGACGTAGTCGCCCCACTCGGCGGTCTCGGAGACCGACCAGCGCATCTTCTCCAGGCCGCCCTCGTACATCAGGTCGACGATCAGCTTGAGCTCGTGCAGGCACTCGAAGTAGGCGATCTCCGGCTGGTAGCCGGCCTCGACCAGGGTCTCGAAACCGGCCTTCACCAGGGCGGCGGTGCCACCGCAGAGGACGGCCTGCTCACCGAACAGGTCGGTCTCGGTCTCCTCGGTGAAGGTGGTCTTGATGACGCCGGCCTTGGTGGCGCCCAGGCCCTTGGCGTAGGACAGCGCCAGGTCGAAGGCCTTGCCGGTGGCGTCCTGCTCGACCGCGACGATCGCGGGGACGCCGCGGCCCTCCTCGTACTGGCGGCGGACCAGGTGGCCCGGGCCCTTCGGGGCGACCATGCAGACGTCGACGTCCGCCGGGGGCTTGATGAAGCCGAAGCGGATGTTCAGGCCGTGGCCGAAGAACAGGGCGTCGCCGGCCTTCAGGTGCGGGGCGATGTCGGCCTCGTAGACGTCGGCCTGGATCGGGTCCGGCACCAGGATCATGATGACGTCGGCCTCGGCCGCGGCCTCTGCCGGGGTGACCACGCGCAGGCCGGCCTCCTCGGCCTTGGCGCGGGACTTGGACTCCGGCTTCAGGCCGACCCGGACGTCGGCGCCCGAGTCGCGCAGGGACAGCGCGTGGGCGTGGCCCTGGCTGCCGTAGCCGATGACCGCGACCTTGCGGCCCTGGATGATGGACAGGTCGGCGTCGTCTTCGTAGAACAGCTCGGCCACGGGGGCACATCTCCTTGCGTGATGGGTGCCGGGGGTTCCTAGCCTAGGTCGGCCCGGCGGGAGTGCGGATCGTTGCTTGAGGGGTGAGACGGTTACGCGCTGCGGTCGAGGGCGCGCAGCGAGCGGTCCGTGATGGAACGCGCGCCGCGGCCGATGGCGACCAGGCCGGACTGGACCAACTCCTTGATGCCGTAAGGCTCCAGCATCCGGAGCATGGCCTCCAGCTTGTCCGAGCTGCCGGTGGCCTCGATGGTCACCGCTTCCGGCGACACGTCGACGGTCTTGGCACGGAACAGCTGGACGATCTCGACGATCTGCGACCGGGTCTCGTTGTCGGCGCGGACCTTCACCAGGACCAGTTCCCGCTGGATCGCAGCGGCCTGGTCGAGTTCGACGATCTTTATCACGTTCACGAGCTTGTTGAGCTGCTTGGTGACCTGTTCCAGCGGGAGGTCCTCGACGTTGACCACGATCGTCATCCGGGACACGTCCGGGTGCTCGGTCGGGCCGACGGCGAGGGAGTCGATGTTGAAGCCCCGACGGGAGAACAGCGCGGCGATGCGGGCGAGCACGCCGGGCTTGTTCTCGACCAGGACGGAGAGGGTGTGCTTGGACATGTGGTTCCTCAGTCGTTCTGGGGTGTCAGGGACAGTCAGTCGAGGTCGTCGCCGAAGTCGGGCCGGACGCCCTTGGCGAACTGGATCTCGTCGTTGCTGGTGCCGGCCGCGACCATCGGCCAGACCATCGCGTCCTGGTGGACGATGAAGTCGATGACCACCGGGCGGTCGTTGATCTCCATCGCCTGCTTGATGACCGCGTCCAGGTCCTCGGGGCGCTCGCAGCGCAGGCCGACGCAGCCCATCGCCTCGGACAGCAGGACGAAGTCGGGGATCCGGGTGCCCTGGGCCGGCGGCGCGATGCCGTCGTGCTCGGGGCCGGAGTGCAGCACGGTGTTGGAGTAGCGCTGGTTGTAGAACAGCGTCTGCCACTGCCGGACCATGCCCAGCGAGCCGTTGTTGATGACCGCGACCTTGATCGGGATGTCGTTCAGGGCGCAGGTGACCAGCTCCTGGTTGGTCATCTGGAAGCAGCCGTCACCGTCGATGGCCCAGACCACCGACTCCGGGCGGCCCGCCTTGGCGCCCATCGCCGCCGGGACGGCGTAGCCCATGGTTCCGGCGCCGCCGGAGTTGAGCCAGGTGCCGGGCTTCTCGAAGCGGATGTACTGCGAGCTCCACATCTGGTGCTGCCCGACGCCCGCCGCGTAGATCGCCTCCGGGCCGACCAGTTGACCGATCCGCTCGATCACCTGCTGTGGGGAGAGCTGGCCGTTCGGGGCCGGCTCGAAGCCCAGCGGGTAGGTCTTCTTCCACTCGTCGAGCTTCTCCCACCACTCGGCGTAGTCGCCCTTGTGGCCGGCGTCGAACTCGGCCTGGACGGCGACGATCAGGTCGGCCAGCACCTCGCGGGCGTCGCCGACGATCGGCACGTCCGCCGGGCGGTTCTTGCCGATCTCGGCCGGGTCGATGTCCGCGTGCACGATCTTGGCGTACGGGGCGAAGCTGTCCAGCTTGCCGGTGACCCGGTCGTCGAAGCGGGCGCCGAGGGTGAACAGCAGGTCCGACTTCTGCAGCGCGGTGACGGCCGGGACGGAGCCGTGCATGCCGGGCATGCCCAGGTGCTGCGGGTGGCTGTCCGGGAAGGCGCCGAGCGCCATCAGGGTGGTGACGACCGGGGCGCCGGTCAGCTCGGCGAGGATCCGCAGCTCGGTGGTGGCGTTCGCCTTGATCACACCGCCGCCGACGTAGAGCACCGGGCGCTTGCTGCCGACCAGCAGCTTCGCGGCCTCGCGGATCTGCTTGGCGTGCGGCTTGGTGACCGGGCGGTAGCCGGGCAGCGCGGTCTCGACCGGCCAGCGGAAGGTGGTGGTGGCCTGGAGGGCGTCCTTGGCGATGTCGACCAGGACCGGGCCGGGGCGGCCGGTGGCGGCGATGTGGAAGGCCTCGGCGATCACCCGGGGGATCTCGGCCGGGTCGGTGACCAGGTAGTTGTGCTTGGTGATCGGCATCGTGATGCCGCAGATGTCCGCCTCCTGGAAGGCGTCGGTGCCGATCGCCTTGGAGGCGACCTGGCCGGTGATCGCCACGATCGGCACGGAGTCCATGTACGCGTCGGCGATCGGGGTGACCAGGTTGGTGGCACCGGGGCCCGAGGTGGCCATGCAGACCCCGACCTTGCCGGTCGCCTGGGCGTACCCGGTGGCGGCGTGGCCCGCGCCCTGCTCGTGCCGGACCAGGATGTGGCGCACCTTGACCGAGTCCATCAGCGGGTCGTACGCGGGAAGGATGGCCCCGCCCGGGATGCCGAAGACGGTGTCCGCGCCCACGGCCTCGAGCGAGCGGATGAGCGACTGGGCGCCGGTCATGGTCTCGGCGACGTGCTGGGGAGCGTGGGCGGCCGGGTTGTCCCCGCGGCGGGGGGATGCGGCGTGCTCGGTCATCTGCCTGTCTCTTCTCGGGTTTTGCCGGCCCGGTGCTGCGGGCCCCGTACTGCGAGGGTGGGGTCCCGGTCCGGGCCGATCGCCGGCTCTGCCTCAATCGTCCCGCCGATTCCGACAAGTCGGACTCTTCGGGCCGCTCGGGGCCAGGGGTCTTGCGGGTGGAACAGCGTCAGTGCAACAAAAAACCCCTCGTGCCCAAGGGCATGCGAGGGGTGGCGCGTCGGTCTGTCACGAGCAGGGCGTGCGAGCCCACTCAGCCGACGCGCCCGCCAAGTACGAGAATTCGGGTGCGCATGGCAACGACCTTCCTCCCGTCCGGGGTGGCGTGTCAAGCAGGTGGGATGACCGTCTCGCCATGCGGACCGGCTCCCGGACCGGCCACGGCCCGGTGTTCGGGCAGGTCGGAGGCCCCGTGGTGCGGTGGCACCCGCCCCGCCGGGGCGTCCGTGCGGCCACTCGTCCGGGTGTCCGCGGCCAGGTGGGCACGGCGGGCGGAGAGCGGGCCGAGCGGCTTGGGCAGCGGGTAGCCGCGGCGGGCCAGCGCCCGGCGCAGCCGGGTCTCGTCCAGCGGCGGGGCGAAGGCCGAGCCCTGGGCCAGCCGACAGCCCAGCTCCTGGAGGGCGGCGACCTGCCGGGGCAGGTCCACCCCCTCGGCGGCGGTGGCCATCCCGAGGTCCCGGCCGAGCCGCAGCGCGTGCCCGGCCAGGGTGCGGCTGAGCGCCGACTCGCCCAGGTCCTGGACCAGCGTGCGGTCCAGCTTGAGCCCGTCCAGCGGCAGTCGGGCGAGCGCCCCCAGCGAGCCGCTGCCCGCGCCGTAGCCGGCCAGCCAGGTGGAGACGCCGAGTCTGCGCAGCGCGGCCAGCCGGCGGCCGAGTTCGTCCGCGAGCCGGTCCGGGCCCATCCGGGCCACCTCGATCACCAGCTCGCCGGCCGGCAGCCCGCTGTCGCGCAGCGCCGCGGCCACCGTCTCGTACAGGCCGGGCGAGCAGAGCCGCTCGACGGAGAGCCGGACCGCCACCGGGACGGGCGCCGGGGCGCCGGGGCGCCGGCCGCAGAGGTCGCGCCGGTCGGCGGCGGCCGCGACCGCCTCGTGGACCAGCCAGCGGGAGAACCGGGTCGCCGCGTCGCCGTGCTCGGCCGAGCGCAGGAACTCGGCCGGGGTGAGCAGCAGCCCGCCCGCCGAGCGCCAGCGGGCCTGGGCCTCGACGGCGGTCACCGCGCCGCTGGAGAGGTCCACCACGGGCTGGTGGAGCAGGGTGAACCCGCCCTCCCGGACGGCCAGCCGCAGCCGTTCCTCCAGCTCGGTGCGGCGCTCCAGGTCGGCCCGCATCGCGGGGGCGTAGAGCACCACCCGGCCCTTGCCCTCGGACTTGGCCCGGTACATCGCCAGGTCGGCGTTGCGCATCAGCTCGTCGGCGGCGGCTCTGGGGTCGGCGGCCGGGCCGCGTTCGGGGGTGCCGAAGGCGATGCCGATGCTGGCGGCGACGCCGAGTTCGACGCCGCCGATCCAGTACGGCTCGGAGAGCGCGACCCGCAGCCGCTCGGCCAGCTCCTGGACCTGCAGCTTGCCGAGCGGGCCGCAGACCAGCGCGGCGAACTCGTCGCCGCCGAACCGGGCGACGGTGTCCCCGCAGCGGACGGCGCCCTGCAGCCGGCGGGCGGCCTGCACCAGCAGCTCGTCGCCGACCTGGTGGCCGGCGGTGTCGTTGACCGCCTTGAAGCCGTCCAGGTCGAGGAAGAGCACCGCGATGCCGGCGCCCGTCCCGCCCTGCTGGCCGCGGGTGCCGAGGGCGCCGCGCAGCCGCTGGGCGAACAGCGCCCGGTTGGGCAGGTCGGTGAGCGGGTCGTGGAAGGCGTTGTGCTGCAACTGGGCCTGGAGCATGACGCGTTCGGTGACGTCCCGGCTGTTCAGCAGCAGCCCGTCGCGGTGCCGGCTGACGGTCGACTCGACGTGCAGCCACTCGCCGACGCCGGAGCTGATCCGGCACTCCACCCGGGCCGAGGGCTCGACGGTGCCCGGGGTGCGGTGGGCGGCGAGCCGCACCCGCGCGAGGTAGCGGCGGACCTCGGCGAGCACCCGGTCCACGTCCTCGGGGTGGACCAGGTCCAGCAGGTTGCCGCCGACCAGCTCCTCCGGGTCCCGCCCGTAGACGCCGAGCGCCGCCGGGGAGACGTACGAGAGCACGCCGTTGGCCCCGGCGATCATGATGACGTCGCTGGACCCCTGCACCAGGGAGCGGAAGTGCGACTCCTTGTGGGCGAGCTCCTGGGCCAGCGAGAGGTTGTCGAGCAGCATGACGCCTTGCCTGAGGATCAGTGCCAGCCCGACGGTGCACGCGGCCGCGGCCACCACGCGGTCCAACTGGCGTCCGCCGACGGCGTTGTAGAGGATTCCGGCGGTGCACACCGCGGCGGCCGCGTACGGGGTGAGCGCGCTGAAGGTGGTGGCCACCCGGCGGCGCGGCAGGCCGCCGGCCGAGGGGTGCTCGCGCAGCGGACGGCGCCAGCGCGGCGACCACGGCGCCCAGGCGAGCAGCAGGCTGCCGGCGAACCAGCCGGCGTCCAGCAGTTCGCCGGAGTGGTAGCTGCTGCGCAGCTCCGGGGAGGTGAACAGGGCGTCGCAGGTGACCGTGACGGCGAGCGCGAGCATCGCCGTGTGCACCGCCGCCCGGTTGCCGTCCCGGCCGCCGAAGCGCAGCCCCACCACCAGGCTGACCAGCAGGATGTCCAGCACCGGGTAGGCCAGGTTGAGCGCCAGCCGCAGCGGGGAGCCGCTCTCGCCGGCCGCGATCCGGCCGAGCGCCAGGCTCCAGCTGAGGGTGAACAGCGAGCCGGCGATCAGCCAGCCGTCGAGCAGCAGGCACAGCCAGCCGGCCGCCGACCGGGGGTGCTGGGCGAGCACCAGCACGCCGGTGATGGCGAGCGGGGCGAACAGCAGGAAGGCGTACTGGGCGAGCGAGTCCTGCGGCAGCTTGGTGCGCACGACCAGCTCGTACCAGCCCCAGGTGCCGTTGCCGAAGGCGACCATGAACGAGGAGAGGCCGAACAGCAGCCAGGCCGGGCGGGCGTGGCCACCGACCGTGCAGCCGTACACCAGGCAGGACAGCGAGGCCGCGAGGGCCGCTGCGGCGAGTCCGAAGTCGCCCATGAAGACGGCGAGTTGGTGTGACCCCCAGCCGGTGGCGGCGCCCAGCGCGTAGGTCAGGCAGAGTCCGCCGAGGACCAGGCCGGGCAGGGTGCGGCTGTCCCGGAGCCGACGCCGGGGGCCGCGTCCGACCGGCCCCGGCGGCTCGGGCGCGGACGTGTCGGTGGGCGGTACGCCCGGTCGTCCGGCCCCGGGCAGCACCGTATCGGTGGAGCTCACTCGGCCTCTCCCCCTCCGGCCCGGGGCCCGGCGCCCCGGCCACGGACCACCGGCCGCGCACCTCTCGGCCGTACGCGGTGGCCTGGTGCCCCGTCAGGACGGTGGCCCAGGGGGTGGGCGGCCTTCCGGCCGCCGCACCGCACCGATGCTCCCGTTCGGGACCCTACACCAATTCCGTCACTCAATGACACGCACACTCAACTTAGAGTAATGGTGATGAGGTGGGGAAACGTAGCCGGTTCCGACCGATCGGCCCGGTTGGCGGCGGCGCGCGGGCAGGGGCTCACGCGGCGCGCACGGGAGCACGCGACGGCGCCCGCGCACCCGGACGGCACCGGCCGCCGACCGTTCGGACACGGTCGGCGACCTGCGGGTTCACCGCCCCGAGGGGGCCGGGTCGTCGGGGAACAGACGCAGCCGATGGGCCAGCGCGGCGGCCTCGCCGCGGCCGCCGACCTCCAACTTGCCCAGGATGTTGGACACGTGCACGCTTGCGGTCTTCGGAGAGATGTACAGCTCCTCGGCGATCTGCCGGTTGGTCCAGCCCCGCGCGAGCAACCGGAGCACGTCCCGCTCACGGGGGGTGAGCCCGAAGGAGTCCCCGACGGCCTGGGCCGGCACTCCGGTGGCGGCCGGGCGCTCGACCGGGGCCAGGGTCAGCCCGGCCCGCTCCGCCAGGGCGGTGACCTGCGCCCCGAGCGGCCGGTCCGCCCGGGCGGTCGCCAGTTCGCCCGCCTCGCGCAGCAGTTCGGTCGCGGCCTCGCGCCGCCCCGCCCGGACCTCCGCCTCGGCGCCCCGCAGCAGGGCGAGCGCCAGCGGGTACGGCAGGCCGGTCGGCCGCAGCTCGGTGACCGCCTCCGCCCACTGCGCGGGGGTGTCCGCGGCCGCGGCCCGGGCCAGCTCGGCCTCCAGCAGCCGCGCCCAGCCGTGGTGCAGCGGCGAGTGCGGCCGCAGCTCGGCGGCGGCCGCGGCGATCGCGGCCAGCGCCGCGGGCCGGCCCGCGGCGGTCTCCGGCACGCCCAGGCTGTCCGCCTCCACCCCGGCGGCCTCCACCAGCAGCGGGTAGACGTCGGACTCGTAGCCCAGCCGCCCGCCCTCCGCGAGCACCGCCAGCAGCTCGGCCCGGGCGTCCAGCGGCCGCCCGTTGTACCCGGCGATCCGCACGGCCAGCCGGCTGATCGGCACGCTGTGCTGCGCCTGGCCGACCCGGTTGGCCGCCCGGGCCCGGGCCAGCATGGTCGCCGCGGTCGCGACGTCCCCGCGCAGCACGGCGAGCTCGCCGCTCATCCGGTCCAGGAACTCGGCGTGGGAGCCGGGCAGGCCGATCAGCTCGCTGGCGGTGAGCAGCTCCGCGGCCTCCCCCACCCGCCCGAGGTCGGCGAGCGCCTCGACCAGGTTGCCGGTCAGGATGTTGCCGATGTTGCGCTGCAGCCCGTTGCCGTCCGCGAACTCCAGGCCCTCCCGGGCCAGTCGGACGGCCTCCTCGGCCCGGCCCAGTCCGCGCTGCATGCTGGCCAGGTTGTTGATGCCGCGCAGCAGGAGGTCGGGGATGCCGAGCGACCGGGCCCGCTCGACCGCGGCCGCCAGCTCGGCCAGGCCGCCCTCGGCGTCGCCCAGCAGGTCGTAGCGCAGGCTGCCGAGGGTCATCCGGGCGTGCACCTCGACCGAGTGGGCACCGACCTGCTGGGCGATCCGGATCGCCCGCTCGGCCAGCTCCAGGTGCTCGAAGCGGGGCGCCCTGACCACCGCCACGCCCGCGGCCAGCGCGAACACCTCGGCCTGGGTCGCGGACGGCGGCAGGTGCTCCACCAGCCGGTGCGCGCGGGTGATCTCCTCGTCGTCCCCGGAGCGGCGCAGGTTGCCCAGCATCCGGGCCCGGTTGATCCGGAACCAGGCCGCGCGCACCGGGTGCTCCGCCTCGTCGACCAGCCGGATCCCGCGCTTGGCCAGGCTCAGGCCGCGCTCGCGGTCACCGCAGCGCCGGGCCGCGACCACCGCCTCGGCCAGCACGTCGACCAGCTGGATCCGGTCGCAGTCCGCGTCCGCCGGGCTGTGGTCGCAGGAGCCGGGCGGGTAGGTCTCGGCCCAGTCGTACGGGCGCAGGGTGTGCGCCAGCACCTCCTCGGAGACCAGGTCCCACAGCTCCAACGCCCGTTCCAGCATGCCGAGTTGCTCGGCGAAGGCATTACGGCGGCGGGCCGCCCGGGCGGCGTCCAGGGCGGTCGGCAGGGCCCGCGCCGGGTCGTGGGCGTGGTACCAGTAGTTCGCCAGCCGGGCGGGCAGCGCGTCGGCGGGCACGAGCTGCGGGGCGGCCTCCACGGCGAGCGCGAACTTGCGGTTGATCCGGTGCCGTTCGCCGGGCAGCAGGTCGTCCGAGACGGCCTCGCGGACCAGCGCGTGCCGGAACCGGTAGCCCTCGCCCTCGCTGTCCGGGCGCAGGATGTTGGCGCCGACGGCCGCCCGCAGCGCCTCGATCAGCGCCTCCTCGTCATCGGCCAGGACGGCGGCCAACAGGGCGTGTTCGACGTGCGAGCCGCCCTCGGCGGCGATCCGCACCACCCGCTGGGCCTCCTCGTCCAGCCCCTCGACCCGGACCAGCAGGATGTCCCGCAGCGAGTCGGTCAGCCCGGCGCCGCAGCCGTCCTCGAAGGCGGTGGCCAGCTCCTCGACGAAGAACGGGTTGCCCTCCGAGCGGCGCAGGATCCGGTCCACCAGCTGGCGGTCGGGGGCGCCGGTGCCGAGGATGCCGGCCAGCTGGGCCGCGACCTCGCGGTGGCTGAACCGGGCCAGCTCCAGGCGCTGCACGGTGCGCAGCCGTTCCAGCTCGGCCAGGAAGGGGCGCAGCGGGTGGCGGCGGTGCAGGTCGTCGGTGCGGTAGGTGGCGACCAGCAGCACCCGGGAGCGGTGCAGGGTGCGCACCAGGAAGGCGAGCAGTTCGCGGGTGGAGCGGTCGGACCAGTGCAGGTCCTCGACGGCGAGCACGAGGGTACGTTCCGCGCCGAACCGTTCGAACAGTCTCGCAGTGTGCTCGAACAGTCGGGCCCGGCCGTACTCGTCGTTGGGTTCGCCGTCCCCTTCACCGAACTCGGAGAGCAGTCGGGCGAGATGGCTCTCGCTGCCGGCCGCCGCCGCCTCGAACTCGGCCCCCAGCGAGCGGTGCAGCCGGCGCAGCGCGGCGGCCAGCGGTGCGTAGGGCAGGCCCTCGGCGCCGACCTCCAGACAGCTGCCGAGCGTGGTGACCGCTCCCCCGTCGGCGGCGCGCTGCAGGAACTCCTCCAGCAGCCGGGTCTTGCCGATGCCGGCCTCGCCGCCGATCAGCACGGCCTGCGGGCTGCCACTGCCCGCCCGGCGCAGCGCGTCGGTCAGTTCGGTGATCTCGCTGCCGCGGCCGACGAAGACGGGACTGACCGATATCTGCTGCATGGAGGCGAGCATGCCATAGCCGGAGCCACTGGTGAGAGGGGTTATCTCGCGGGGCGAACGCCCGGAGGGGGAGGCGCTCACTCGCGGCGCCTCCCCCTCCGGAACTGCATCGGCACCGTCCTGGTGCCGGGTCATCAGCACTCCGACTGACGCACGGGGCGCCGCTGGAAGCGGGCGGCCACCGGACGGCGGCGCAGACGGGCGGCCTGCTTGGCCTCGCGGACCAGTCGCTCGTGCTCGGCGCGGGCTTCGAGCTCGTGGGCGTGCTGCTGGATGAGCTGGTACTCGATCACTTCGGGTTCCCCTTTTGGGTTTCACTGCGTTTCCCTGACATGTAAGAGCTTCCTCCCCCAGTGGGGGGTGCTACATCGGGCGCGTGCCCCATCTTCCGAAGGCCGAGTGCCTTAGATCCGGCGCAGAAAAAGGTTTAAGGCCCCGCCTCACCTAGATACGTAGGTGAGACGGGGCCTTAGGCCTTACTTAGAGGGCCTTAGATGCCTTAGACGCCTTAGGAAGGCGGGCCTGGCAGCCTAGGAACCCATGGATGGCTCAGGCGGAGACGCCGAGCTTCTCCAGGCTGTGCTTACTGGCCTTCCGCGGCAAGCCGCTCCAGGATGAGGTCCTTGACCCGGGCCGCGTCCGCCTGGCCACGGGTGGCCTTCATGACCGCGCCGACCAGCGCGCCCACGGCGGCGACCTTGCCGTCGCGGATCTTGGCGGCGACCGCCTCGTTCTCGGCGATGGCCTGGTCCACGGCGGCACCCAGCGCGGAGTCGTCCGAGACCACGGCCAGGCCGCGCTTCTCGACGACCTCGTCCGGCTCGCCCTCGCCGGCCAGCACGGCCTCGATGACCTGACGGGCCAGCTTGTCGTTCAGCTTGCCCTCGGCGACCAGCGCGGTCACCCGGGCGACCTGCGCCGGGGTGATCGGCTGCTCGCTCAGCTCGGTGCCGGTCTCGTTGGCGCGGCGGGCCAGCTCGCCCATCCACCACTTGCGGGCCTGGTCGGCGGGGGCGCCGGCCGCGATGGTCTCCAGGATCGGCTCGACCGCACCGGCGTTGAGCACCGACTGCATGTCCTTGTCGGTCAGGCCCCACTCGGCCTGCAGCCGGGCGCGACGCACCCGCGGCAGCTCCGGCAGCCCGGCCCGCAGCTCCTCGACCCACGCCCGGGCGGGGGCCACCGGCACCAGGTCCGGCTCGGGGAAGTAGCGGTAGTCCTCGGCGTTGTCCTTGATCCGGCCCGAGGTGGTGCTGCCGTCCTCCTCGTGGAAGTGACGGGTCTCCTGGACGATGGTGCCGCCGTCGGTCAGCACGGTGGCGTGCCGCTGGATCTCGAACCGGGCGGCCCGCTCCACGCTGCGCAGGGAGTTGACGTTCTTGGTCTCCGAGCGGGTGCCGAAGGTCTGGGTGCCGTTCGGGCGCAGCGACAGGTTGACGTCGCAGCGCATCTGGCCCTTGTCCATCCGGGCCTCGGAGACGCCCAGCGCCAGGATCAGCTCGCGCAGCTCGCGCACGTACGCCTTGGCGACCTCGGGGGCGCGCTCGCCCGCTCCCTCGATCGGCTTGGTGACGATCTCGATCAGCGGGATGCCGGCCCGGTTGTAGTCGAGCAGCGAGTGGGTGGCCCCGTGGATGCGACCGGTGGCGCCGCCGACGTGGCTGGACTTGCCGGTGTCCTCCTCCATGTGGGCGCGCTCGATCTCCACGCGGAAGGTCGAGCCGTCCTCCAGCTGCACGTCGAGGTAGCCGTTGAAGGCGATCGGCTCGTCGTACTGCGAGGTCTGGAAGTTCTTGGGCATGTCCGGGTAGAAGTAGTTCTTCCGCGCGAACCGGCACCACTCGGCGATCTCGCAGTTCAGCGCCAGGCCGATCTTGACGGCCGACTCCACGCCGACCGCGTTGACCACCGGGAGCGAACCCGGCAGGCCCAGGCAGGTCGGGCAGGTCTGGCTGTTCGGCTCGGCGCCCAGCTCGGTCGAGCAACCGCAGAACATCTTGGTCTTGGTACCCAGCTCGACGTGGACCTCAAGGCCCATCACCGGGTCGTACGACGCGAGAGCGTCCTCGTAGGAGACCAGGTTCATGACGCTCACAGCGTCCCTTCTCACTTGAAGCTTGGGAGGTACGGGCCCGGCCCCGCGGCGCGCGGGGCCGGGCCGGGGCGTCAGCCCAGCAGTACGTCGTCGGAGGCGAGCTGACGCAGCTCGCGCACCAGCAGCGCCGTGCCGGTGATCAGCGCGGCGGCACCGACCAGGGCGTTGACCAGCTTGAGGGTGTCGCTCTCCTCGCGGGCCTTGCGGACGTCCTTGACCACGGAGATCGCACCGAACGCGCTGGTGCCGATGGACAGCCACAGGCCGGGCTTGCTGTGCTTCCACCCCTTGATGGAGCTCTGGGCCTTGAGGGAGCTCGGGGCCTTGACGGAGCTCGGGGCCTTCTCGGTCTTGCTCACAGTGCCGGTACCTCCTCCAGCAGGGTGTGCCCCCACTTGTCGTTGAGTGCGGCCTCGACGGCGCCGCCCACGCGGTACAGGCGGTCGTCCGCCATCGCGGGAGCGATGATCTGCAGGCCGACCGGGAGATTGTCCTCCGGCGCCAGGCCGACCGGCAGCGACATGGCCGCGTTGCCCGCCAGGTTGGACGGGATCGTGCACAGGTCGGCCAGGTACATCGCCATCGGGTCGTCGGCGCGCTCGCCGATCGGGAAGGCGGTGGTCGGCGTGGTCGGCGAGACCAGCACGTCCACACCGGCGAAGGCGGCGTCGAAGTCGCGCGAGATGAGCGTGCGCACCTTCTGGGCCGAGCCGTAGTAGGCGTCGTAGTAGCCGGAGGAGAGGGCGTAGGTGCCCAGGATGATGCGGCGCTTGACCTCGTCGCCGAAGCCGGCCTCGCGGGTCAGCGCGGTGACCTCCTCCGCCGAGCGCGAGCCGTCGTCGCCGACCCGCAGGCCGTAGCGCATGGCGTCGAACCGGGCCAGGTTGGAGGAGCACTCCGACGGCGCGATCAGGTAGTACGCCGGCAGCGCCAGGGTGAAGGACGGGCAGGACACCTCGACGACCTCGGCGCCCAGCTCGCGCAGCAGCTCCACCGACTCCTGGAAGCGCTGCATCACGCCGTCCTGGTAGCCCTCGCCGGCGAACTCCTTGACGACGCCGATCCGCATGCCGCGGACGTCGCGCATCTTCGCGGCCGCGACCACGGCCGGGACGGGCGCGTCGATCGAGGTGGAGTCCAGCGGGTCGTGGCCGGCGATGGCCTCGTGCAGCAGGGCCGCGTCCAGCACCGTACGGGCGCAGGGACCGCCCTGGTCCAGGCTGCTGGAGAACGCGACCAGGCCGTAGCGGGACACCGAGCCGTAGGTCGGCTTGACGCCGACGGTGCCGGTGACGGCGCCGGGCTGGCGGATCGAGCCGCCGGTGTCGGTGCCGATCGCCAGCGGGGCCTCGAAGGCGGCCAGCGCGGCGGCCGAACCGCCGCCGGAGCCGCCGGGGATGCGGGTGAGGTCCCACGGGTTGCCGGTCGGGCCGTAGGCGGAGTTCTCGGTGGAGGAGCCCATCGCGAACTCGTCCATGTTGGTCTTGCCGAGGATGACCACGCCCGCGTCCTTGAGACGGGTGGTCAGGGTGGCGTCGTAGGGCGGGATCCAGCCCTCGAGCATCTTGGACCCACAGGTGGTCGGGATGCCCTTGGTGGTGAAGACGTCCTTCAGCGCGAGCGGGACGCCGGCCAGCGGGCCCAGCTCCTCGCCCTTGGCGCGCTTGTCGTCGACGGCCTTGGCGGCGGCCAGCGCGCCCTCGGTGTCGACGTGCAGGAAGGCGTTGACCTTCTTGTCGACGGCCCCGATGCGGTCCAGGTGCGCCTGGGCGACCTCGACGGCGGAGACCTCACCCTTGGCGATGGCGCCCGCGGTCTCGGCCGCGGTGTACTTGATCAGCTCGGTCATCTCGGTCAGTCCTCCCCGAGGATCTGCGGCACACGGAAACGCTGCTCCTCGGCGGCGGGGGCGCCGGACAGCGCCTGCTCCGGGGTGAGCGACGGCCGTACCTCGTCCGCGCGCATGACGTTGGTCAGCGGCAGCGGGTGGGAGGTCGGCGGTACGTCCTGTCCGGCGACCTCGGAAACGCGGGCGACCGCGCCGATGATCACGTCGAGCTGCTCGGCGAAGTGGTCCAGCTCTTCGGGCTTCAGCTCAAGACGCGACAGCCGGGCGAGGTGGGCGACCTCCTCGCGCGTGATGCCAGGCATGCAGCGATCCTCAGGGTGAGTTCTGGTGAGACCCGGCGACGCCTTCGGCGGTGCCGGGCCCGGGCAGGAGCAGCCGGGTTCGGCGCTCCGTCCTCGTGGTCTTTGGACCCCATCCTATGGGGCCCGGCCCGGCCACCGGCCAACGAGTGGACCGGCGGCCCCGTTACCGCCCCGTCACCCCTACGGCTACTGGGGCCCGGTGCGGGCCCAACCCTGCGCGCCCGGCGCCTGGAAGCCGATCTGCGCGGCGGGCAGCGCCTGGCCCCGCTGCCCGGCCTGGAGGGCGGGCGGCAGCACCGGCGGGAGGGTCGGCGGCAGCACCGGGGGCAGCGCGCCCGACCGGTCGACCGGCTTGACCGCGGCGGGCCGCTCGACCGGCTTGATGATCGACGGGAGCTGCGGCGGCGCGCCGAGCCGCTCCACCGTCGGGGCCCCGGTGGTGCGGTGCACCCGCAGCCAGGCGGTGGCCTGTTCGGCGGGCAGCGCCGCGGACACCAGCCAGCCCTGGACGGCGTCCACGCCCATGCAGTGCAGCCGCTCCCAGGTCTCGTCGTCCTCGACGCCCTCGGCGACCACGGTCAGGCCGAGCGAGTGGGCCAGCTCGACCGAGCAGCGGACCACCGCCGCGTCGTGGTCGTCGGCGACCATCCGGGAGACGAAGGAGCGGTCGATCTTGAGCTCGCCGACCGGCAGGCTGCGCAGCCGCACCAGCGAGGAGTGGCCGGTGCCGAAGTCGTCCAGGGACATCCCGACGCCGTAGCCGCGCAGCTCGGCCAGGGTGTCGGCGGCGCGCCGGGAGTCGTCCAGCAGCAGCCGTTCGGTGATCTCCAGCTGGAGCGCGTGGGCCGGCACCTGGTGGCGGACCAGGTGCCCGGCGACGCGCTGGGCGAAGCCGGGGTTGAGCACGTCGCGCGGCGAGACGTTGACCGCGACCTGCACCTGGAGGCCCTGGTCGCGCCAGTAGGCGAGCTGGCCGACCGCCGCCTCCAGCACGTAGTCGGTGAGCCGGGGCATCAGGCCGCTGGACTCGGCGAGCCCGACGAACTCGTCCGGGGAGACCTTCCCCTGCCCGGGCCGCTCCCAGCGCAGCAGGGCCTCCAGGCCGACCACCCGGCCGTCGAAGGCCACCTTCGGCTGGTAGTGCAGCTGCACCTCGCCGGTCTCCAGAGCCCGGCGCAGGTCCCCGAGCAGGCCGATCCGGTACGGGGTGTCGGCGTCCTGGGTCTCGTCGTACTGGGCGACCCCGCTGCACTCGCGCTGGGCGTGGCCCATCGCCACGTCGGCGCGGCGCAGCAGCGACTCGGCGTCCTGGGCGCCCTGCGGGTAGACGCAGACGCCGGCGCTGGCCTCCAGCACCAGCAGGAGCCCGTCCAGCCGGATCGGCGCGGCGAGTTCGACGATCAGCGCCTTGGCGACCCGTTCCAGGCTGTCGGGGCAGTTGATGCCGGGGAGCAGGACGGCGAACTCGTCGCCGCCCATCCGGGCCACCATGGGGCGGCCGCGCCGGTAGTTCCGGGGCAGGCCGGCGAAGACGTCGTCGATGGACTCCCGGGTCTCGCTGCCGGCCGGGCCGCCGGAGCGCAGCGCCCGGTGGAGCCGGCGGGCGATGTGAACCAGCAACCGGTCACCGGCCGTATGACCAAGTGTGTCGTTGAGTGACCGGAAGCGGTCGAGGTCGAGCAGGATGAGACCGACGCTGTAGCCTTCCTCGCGCTCGACGATCGCCTCCTGGGCGGCCAGCAGCAGGGCCTGACGGTTGGGCAGATCCGTCAGGGGGTCGGTCAGCTGGTCGCGGGCCCGGTCCCGGGCGATCCGCCAGGCCGCCACCAGGACGGCCAGCGGCACCGCGAACAGCGGCAGCAGTTCGGGTTCGTACCGGTAGACCAGGACGGCCAGCGGGATGAGCGGCGCGGCTCCGGCCAGCAGCACGCCGAGCAGCAGGACCGCACCTGCCACCCCCTGCGGCGGGCGTGTGGGCGCGCCGCCGGTCGTACGATCCATAAGCCCTGTCCTCCGTCGGGCCCGCCCCGTCAGGCCGCCTTACGGTGAGGCACCGATCCGGTACCGACAGCTGCCGGGCATGGAGCGACCCCGAGGAGCACCGGCTGAGCCGGTGCCCCCACCCCTGCTGACACTCTGTTGCGCTCCAGGGTATGCCGGGGTCCACCCGGTGGGCAGACTTTCGGACAACCGGAAACGCGCCACCGCGCCCGGGTGTCGCACAGTGACACAATGCCCGCTTTCACTGGACGGCACCCGGTGACGTTGCATCAGGACGATAACAACACGGATCCGGCCGCCGGGCGCTCGGGTCCGCTCCCGATCAGCCCTCGACCGGTGCGGCGGCGGGCTCCTCGGGCGCCTCCGGCTCCGGAAGTCCCAGGTGGGCGTGGGCGGCAGACGGTCCGTCGGCGAGCAGGACGGCGAAGCCCGCGTCGTCCAGGACCGGCAGGCCGAGCTGCACCGCCTTGTCGAACTTGGACCCGGGGTTGTCACCGGCGACCACAAAATCGGTCTTCTTCGAAACCGAACCGGTCACCTTCGCTCCGCGCGAGGTCAGCGCCTCCTTGGCACCGTCCCGGGTGTGGCCGGCCAGCGTCCCGGTGACCACGACGGTCAGGCCCTCCAGCGGACGCTCCGCCTCCTCCTCGTCCGCGAACTCCTCGACGAAGCGGACGCCGGCGGCGCGCCACTTCTCCAGGATCTCCCGGTGCCACTCCTCCTCGAACCACTCCCGGATCGAGCGGGCGATGGTGGGGCCCACGCCCTCGACCGCCGCCAACTCCTCCTCGGTGGCCGAGAAGACCCGGTCGAGGTCCCGGAACTCCCGCGCCAGCTCCTGCGCCGCCACCGGGCCCACGTGCCGGATCGACAGGCCGTTGAGGAAGCGCCAGAGCGGACGGTCCTTGGCCCCCTCCAGGTTGTCCAGCAGGGTCTGCAGCGACTTCTTCGGCTCGCCCTTGGTGGTCGCGAAGAAGAAGACCTCCTTCTCCTTGCCCGTCCGGTCGTCCAGCTTGGGCATGCCGGTCTTCTGGTCGCGCACCAGCACCTTGATCGGCAGCAGCTGCTCCGCCGTCAGCCCGAAGACGTCGCCCTCGTTGCGCACCGGGGCCTCGGCCGGCTCCAGCGGCTGGGTCAGCGCGGTGGCCGCGACGTAGCCCAGGCCCTCGACGTCCAGGCACTGCCGCCCGCCGAGGAAGGCGATCCGCTCCCGGATCTGGGCCGGGCAGTGCTGGGCGTTGGGGCAGCGCAGGTCGATGTCCCCCTCGGACATCGGGCGCAGCTCGGTGTCGCACTCCGGGCAGTGCGAGGGCATCACGAAGGCCTGCTCGGTGCCGTCCCGCAGGTCGTAGACCGGGCCGAGGATCTCCGGGATCACGTCACCGGCCTTGCGCAGCACGACGGTGTCGCCGAGCAGGACGTCCTTGGCCTTGACCACGTCCTGGTTGTGCAGCGTCGCGTACTGCACCATCGAGCCGGCCACCTTCACCGGCTCGGCCAGCACCGCGAACGGGGTGGCCCGGCCGGTGCGCCCGACCCCGACCCGGATCTCCGCCAGCTTGCCGGTGACCTCCTCCGGCGGGTACTTCCAGGCGATCGCCCAGCGCGGGGACTTGGAGGTGGCGCCGAGCCGGCCCTGGAGGGCGATCTCGTCCACCTTGACCACGACGCCGTCGATCTCGTGCTCGACCGAGTGCCGCTGCTCGCCGAAGTGCTTGATGAACGCCCGGACCTCGGCGAGCGTGCCGACCACCTCGTTGTGCCGGGCCGTGGGCAGGCCCCAGTCATGCAGCAGCCGGTAGGCGTGCGACTGGTTGTCGATGTCGAAGCCGACCCGGGCGCCGATGCCGTGCACCACCATGTGCAGCGGGCGGGAGGCGGTGACGTGCGGGTCCTTCTGGCGCAGCGAACCGGCGGCGGCGTTGCGGGGGTTCATGAACAGCCGGATCATCGCCCGGGGCCGCTTGCCCTCCTTGGCGCGCTCCTCGTTCTCCTGCCGGCGGCGCTCGTTCTCCTCCGCGAAGGAGGCGTTGAGCGCGTCGAACTCCTCGGTCGGGAAGTAGACCTCGCCGCGGATCTCCACCAGCTCGGGGATGTTCTCGCCCTTGAGCTGGTGCGGGATCTCCTTGATGGTGCGGACGTTGGCGGTGATGTCCTCGCCGACCCGGCCGTCGCCGCGGGTCGCCGCCTGCACCAACTGGCCGTTCTCGTAGGTGAGGTTGACGGCCAGGCCGTCCACCTTGAGCTCGCACAGGTAGTGGTACTCGATGCCGTGCAGCTCGGTGGCGACGCGCTCGGCCCAGGCGGCCAGCTCCTCGTCGTCCATCGCGTTGTCCAGGCTGAGCAGGCGCTCGCGGTGCTCGACCGCGGCGAACAGCCCGGTGGCGGCGCCGCCGACCCGCTGGCTGGGCGAGTCCGGGGTGACCAGGCCCGGGTGCTCGGCCTCGATCGCCTCCAGCTCGCGCATCAGCGCGTCGAACTCGGCGTCGCTGACGACCGGCGCGTCCTGCTCGTAGTACCGGGCGCGGTGGTCGGTGATCTCCGCCGCCAGCTCGGCGTGCCGCCTGCGCACCTCCGCCGGGACGTCCTCCCAGCCCTCGACAGCCGTCACCGCAAGCCCTCCTACGTTCTCATTCCGGGTTGTCCACCAGGCTCTGCGCCGCCCGCGCCGCGAGCGACAGCGCCTTGCGCGCGTACGCCGGGGAGGCCCCGGCGAGCCCGCAGGTCGGCGTCACCAGCACGCGACGGCCCAGCAGCTCCGGAGCGAACCCGAGCCTGCGCCACAAGGTCCTGACCCCCTGGACACTACCGGCCGGGTCGGACACCGCCTGGTCAACGGCGGGGACGACACCGGCGAGGATCGCCGTGCCGCCCTCCACCGCCTCGCCCAGGTCGTCGTCCTGGCGGTCGGTGAGGAGGGAGAAGTCCAGCGAGATCCCGGCGACACCGGCCCGGCGCAGCAGCGGGATCGGGACGTCCGGCGCGCAGGAGTGCACCACGACCGGAGCGTCCAGGCCGCGGATCAGCTCGCGCAGCACCTCCTCGGCGACCTGCCGGTCGACGGCGCGCAGCCGCTGGAAGCCGCTGGCGGTCTTCACCGACCCGGCCAGCACGGCGGGCAGCGAGGGCTCGTCCAGCTGGAGCACCAGCTCGGCGCCCGGCACCCGCTTGCGGACCTCGGCCAGGTGGCGGCGCAGGCCCTCGGTGAGCGAGCCGGCGATGTCCCGGCAGGCGCCGGGGTCGGCGAGCGCCTTCTCGCCGTGCCTGAGCTCGATGGCGGCGGCCAGCGTCCACGGGCCGACGGCCTGGACCTTGAGCGCGCCCTGGTACCCCTGGGTGAACTCCTCCAGGGCGTCCAGGTCCTCGCCGAGCCAGGAGTGGGCGCGGCGGGTGTCCCGGCCGGGGCGGTCGGCGAAGCGCCAGCCGCTGGGCTCGGTCTGCGCGAAGAGTTCGACCAGCAGGCCGGCGCTGCGGCCGATCATGTCGGCGCCCGGGCCGCGGGCGGGCAGCTCCGGCAGGAACGGCAGCTGCTCCAGCGCCCCGGTGGAGGTCTTGGCGGCCTCCCGGGCGTCGGTGCCGGGAAGCGAACCGACGCCGGTGGCGGCGCCGCGCAGGTCGGGGAAGGGTGTGCTCACCCGTCCGAGCCTAGTGCGCGGCGCCTCCGACGTTCGCCGGTGTCCGGGTCGGCGCCGACGGTCAGCGGCCGGGGCGGACGGTGAGGTCGGTGATCTCGGCGTCCCGGGAGGCGTCCAGGGCGGCGAGGACGGCCTTGGCGACGGACTCCGGGTCGATCCAGCGCCCGGCGTCGTACTCCTTGCCCTCCTGCTGGTGCACCTTGGCCTGCATCGCCGTGGCGGTGCGGCCCGGGTAGACCGAGGTGACCCGGACGCCGTTCGCGTGCTCCTCCTGGCGCAGCGCGTCGGCGAGCGCCTTCAGGCCGTGCTTGCTGGCCGCGTACGCCGACCACTCGGCGTGCGCGGTGAGCCCGGCGCCGGAGTTGACGAACACCACGTGTCCCTTGGCCAGGCGCAGCGAGGGCAGCAGCAGCCGGGTCAGCTCGGCCGGGGCGACCAGGTTGACGTTCAGGGTGTCCTGCCAGGCCTTCACCGGCAGGTCGCCCACGGTGCCCAGCTCCACCATGCCGGCCACGTGCAGGACGGAGTCCAGCTCGACGGGCAGGGCCTGGTGCCCGAAGGCCCAGGAGAGCTTGCCGGGGTCGCCCAGGTCGCCGACCAGGGTGCGGGCGCCGGGGAAGCGGTCCCGCAGCTCGGCGGCCCGCCGGGCGTCCCGGGCGAGCAGCCAGAGCTCGTCCCCGCGTTCGGCGAGCTTCTCGGTCAGGACGGCGCCGATGCCGGAGCCGGCGCCGGTGATCAGATGTGCAGCCATGGGCCCGATCCTCTCAGGCCTTGAGCTGGGCGAAGACCTCGGCGGGGGTGTCGGCGAAGCCGACCAGCTCGGCCAGCGGCCGCGGCAGGAAGCCCTCGGCGTCCATCCGCTCCAGCTGGGTGCGCAGGCCCGCGTAGAAGCCCTCGGTGTCCAGGAGGATGACCGGCTTGTCGAAGATCCCGTGCTTCTTGAGCTCCAGCACCTCGGTGACCTCGTCCATCGTGCCCAGCCCGCCGACCAGCACCACGACGGCGTCCGCCCGGGCGGCCAACTCCCGCTTGCGCTCGGCCAGATCGGCGGTCATCACCAGCTCGTCGGCCCCGACGTAGCCCTTGTGCTTGAGCATCTCGACCAGCACGCCGACGAGCTTGCCGCCGGCCGCCTTCACCTCGTCGGCGAGCAGGCCCATCAGGCCGGCGTTGGAGCCGCCCCAGACCAGGGTGTGCCCGCCCTCCCCGAGCAGCCGGGCGAATTCGGCGGCGGGGGCGGAGTAGCGGTCGTCGAGCGAGTACGCGGAGCAGAAGACGCAGATATTCATGATGCCGTCTGGTCTATCACGCCCGCCCGCCGCCGCTCACCGGCTTTACCCGCAGTCCCCGCGCCGCGACGGGCGCCGCCCCCGGGGCCGCCGGGCCCTGCCGTGGAGCGCGCCACGGCCGGGCCTGGAGGGCCGCTACGGGTGCTGGAAGACCACCTCCGGGTCGGCGGCCGACGGGCCGTCCAGCAGGGGCTCGTGGCGGCCCTTGAGCGTCCGGTCGAAGAAGGCCCCGACGTACTCCCGGGTCAGCTGCATCCCGCGCTCCGCCGAGGTGGTCGTCCCCGCGGGGGCGGGGATGCCGGCCTCCTCGGCCAGCACGGGGACGTCGGTGAAGCTGCCGTGGTTGGTGCCCGCGACGGTCAGCCAGGGCTTGTAGCCCTGCCAGCCCGCCCAGGTCTTCGCCCAGGAGGTGTCCCCGCCGTTCGCGGAGTGGTCGCTGTCCTTCCCGAGCAGGAGGAACGAGCGGCCCTGGAGCGTGTCGGTCGGGATCGGCGCCCAGAAGGTGCCGTCCATGTTCACCCCGGCCTGGATCCGCCGGTCCTCGGCCATCGCGTTGAGCGTCGCGTCGCCGCCGATCGAGTGCCCGGCCATCCCGATCCGGTCGCGGTCGATCAGGTGGGACAGCCGCCAGACCGGGTGCTGCCCGGTCAGCTGGTCCAGGACGAAGGACACGTCCTTCGCCCGGCTGTCCGGGAGCGAGTCCGGTGCGCCGGTGTCGCACAGCGCGCAGCCGGGGGTGGTGCCGTCGGCGAGCGTCTCGCCGGAGTCCTCGTAGGTGTGGCCGACCAGGGCCACCACGTAGCCGTGGCTCGCCAGGTCGGTCGCCAGGCCGGTCAGCGTGGCGCGCGGGTTCTCGAAGCCGGGCGAGAGGACCACCAGCGGGAACTTCCCGCCCGCGGCCTTGGCGCCGGTGTAGGCGTGGGTGTCCAGGTTCACGAGGTCCTGCGGCTGGAGCCCGGTGCCGGCCGGCACCCGGGTCGCCAGGAAGCCCTGTGCCTCACCGGGGGTCATGTACGGCGCCGGCTCCCCGCTGCCCGGCCGGGCCGGGTAGAACACCGACACCGCCAGCTGCCGGGGCCCCGCCGCGGGCACCCACGGGTCGGTGCGGCTGTGGTCGGTCAGCCGCAGCACCTCCTCGCCCGCCTCGTACCGCCCGGTCGGACGGGGCAGCTCGCCGTGGAAGGCGGCGGGGGCCTGCGCGGCGACGGCGGGCGCGGGCGCGGGCGAGGCCGTCGCGGCCCCGGCCAGCGGGAGGGGAAGGGCGAGCACGAGCGCTGCAACGGCCGCGATGCGGTGGATTCGGGTCATGTCCCAGAGGCTAGGTTCGCGCCCCGGACCCCCGAATCAGCCGCCCGGATGCCCTCTCCGGCCCCGGTCATCCACCCGACCCAGCGCCGTCATCCCTCCGGATGACGGCGCCATGGCCCGTTCAGGCCCGGACCGCCGGGCGCTCGGTGGTGGCGATGGTGGCGGAGCCGATGACCCGGGTGCCGTCGTAGAGGACGACGGCCTGGCCGGGGGCGATGCCGCGGGCCGGGGTGTCGAGGCGGACGTGGAGGGTGTCGTCGACGACCGAGGCGGTGACCGGCACCTCCTCGCCGTGGGCGCGCAGCTGGGCGGTGTAGCGGCCCTCGACCAGGGCCTCGGTGCCGCACCAGCGGGGGCGGATGGCGGTCAGGGCGGTGACGTCGAGGCCCTCGACCGGGCCGACCGTGACGGTGTTGTTCACCGGCGAGATGTCGAGCACGTAGCGCGGCTTGCCGTCGGCGGCCGGGCGGCCGATCCGCAGGCCCTTGCGCTGGCCGATGGTGAAGCCGTAGGCGCCGTCGTGCTCGCCGAGCTTGGTGCCGTCCACGTCGAGGATGTCGCCGGTGGCGGTGCCGAGGTACTGCGCCAGGAAGCCCTGGGTGTCGCCGTCGGCGATGAAGCAGATGTCGTGGCTGTCGGGCTTCTTGGCGACGGCCAGGCCGCGCTGCTCGGCCTCGGCCCGGATGGCGTCCTTGGTGGTGTCGCCGAGCGGGAAGAGCGAGTGGGCGAGCTGGTCGGCGTCGAGCACTCCGAGGACGTAGGACTGGTCCTTGGCCGCGTCGACGGCGCGGTGCAGCTCGCGCTCCCCGGAGGGCAGGTCGACGATGCGGGCGTAGTGGCCGGTGCAGACGGCGTCGAAGCCGAGCGCGATCGCCTTGTCCAGCAGCGCGGCGAACTTGATCTTCTCGTTGCAGCGCAGGCAGGGGTTCGGGGTCCGCCCGGCCGCGTACTCGGCGACGAAGTCGTCGATCACGTCCTCGCGGAAGCGCTCGGCAAGGTCCCAGACGTAGAAGGGGATGCCGATCACGTCGGCGGCGCGCCAGGCGTCCCGGGAGTCCTCGATGGTGCAGCAGCCGCGCGCGCCGGTCCGGAAGGACTGCGGGTTGGCGGACAGGGCCAGGTGCACGCCGGTCACCTCGTGCCCCGCTTCGACGGCACGGGCGGCGGCGACGGCGGAGTCGACCCCGCCGGACATCGCCGCGAGCACGCGCAGGCGGCCGGTGGACGGAGTGGTCGGGGCACCCGGGAAGTCAGTCATGGTGAGTACAAGCCTACGGGGCGCCCGGACATGCCCCGGGCCCCCTAGGCGTTACCTGCGTACGGAGGCCAGGCCCGCGTTGCGGGCCCGCTGCACCGCCGGGCCGATGGCCGCCACCAGCGCCGTGACGTCCTCGCGGACCGAGGTGTGCCCGAGCGAGAACCGCAGCGAGGCGCGGGCCAGCAGCGGGTCGACGCCCATCGCGAGCAGCACGTGGCTGGGCTGCGGCACCCCGGCCGAGCAGGCCGAGCCGGTGGAGCACTCGATGCCCTGGGCGTCCAGCAGCATCAGCAGCGCGTCGCCCTCGCAGCCGGGGAAGGAGAAGTGGGCGTTGGCGGGCAGCCGGCCCTCCCCCGCCGGGTCACCGTTGAGCACCGCGTCCGGGACGGCCGCGGCCACCCCGGCCACCAGTTCGTCGCGCAGCGCGCCGAGCGTCACCGCGTGCTCCGCCCGCCGGTCGACGGCCAGCGAGGCGGCGGCCGCGAAGCCGGCGGCGGCGGGGGCGTCCAGGGTGCCGGAGCGCACGTCGCGCTCCTGGCCGCCGCCGTGCAGCAGCGGGACGGGCGCGGCGCCGCGGGAGAGCAGCAGCGCGCCGATGCCGAACGGGCCGCCGATCTTGTGCCCGGTGACGGTGAGTGCGGTGAGGCCCGACTCGGCGAAGGAGACCGGGACCTGACCGAGCGCCTGCACCGCGTCGGCGTGCATCGGGATGCCGTACTCGGCTGCCACGGCGGCGAGTTCGCGCACCGGCTGGACGGTGCCGACCTCGTTGTTGGCCCACATCACGGTGACCAGGGCGACGGAGCCGGGGTCGCGCTCGATCGAGGCGCGCAGCGCCTCGGGGTGCACCCGGCCCAGTTCGTCCACCGGCAGGTACTCGACCGTCGCGCCCTCGTGTTCGGAGAGCCAGTGCACCGCGTCCAGCACCGCGTGGTGCTCGACCGGGCTGCACAGCACCCGGACGCGGGCCGGATCGGCGTCCCGGCGGGCCCAGTAGAGGCCCTTGACCGCCAGGTTGTCCGACTCGGTGCCGCCGCCGGTGAGCACGATCTCGCTCGGGCGGGCGCCGAGGGATTCGGCCAGCGACTCGCGGGACTCCTCGACCACCCGGCGGGCTCGGCGGCCGGCCGCGTGCAGGGACGAGGCGTTGCCGACCACCCCCAGGTGCGCCGTCATCGCGGCGATCGCCTCGGGCAGCATCGGCGTGGTCGCCGCATGGTCCAGGTATGGCATAACCATCCGATTGTAGAGGGCATGCCCCGGGGCCCCACCAGGTCCTGTCCGAACAGGACCTGGGTGCGCACCGATCAAGCCACCGGCCGCGTCCCCGGGAGGGCGGCGTCCGGCACTGGTTTGTACCACTGCGCCGCCCAGCGGTTAGCCTGACGACCACTTCTCCATCGGGTTCCAGCGTTCCAGGGGGCGTCATGTCGCAGTCGGTCGACCGCGCGCTGACGCTGCTCGGCTCGCTCGGCGACGGGCCGCTCTCGCTGGAGCAGGCCGCGAGCAGCCTCGGGGTGCACAAGTCCACCGCGCTGCGGCTGCTGCGCACCCTGGAGGAGCACGGGTTCGTCCGGCGCCAGCCCGACCTGCGCTACCGGGTCGGCGGCCGGGTGCTGTCGCTGGCCCACCGGGCGCTGGAGGACTTCGACGTCCGGCAGGTCGCCGCGCCCTACCTGGCCGCGCTCAACGCCCGCTGCGGCTACACCGTGCAGCTGGCCGTGCTGCACGACGGCGAGGTGCTCTACCTGGACGAGGTGGCCGCACCGTCGGCGGCCCGCCCGCCGCGGATCGGGCGGCGCGCCCCGGTGACCGGGACGGCCGTCGGGCGGGTGCTGCTCGCCGGGCTGCCGGAGGACGGCGTGCGCGAGGAGGAGCTGCCGGCCGAGCTGGCGGCGGTGCGCCGCCGGGGCTGGGCGGCCGAGTCGGCCGAGCACCGGGAGCCGGTGACCTGCGTGGCCGCGCCGGTCGCGGGCAGCGGCGGACGGACGGTCGCGGCCTGCGCGCTGAGCGCCCCGGCCGGCCAGGTGCCGCCCGCCGAGCTGGCCCGGATGCTGCCGGAGCTGCTCTGCACGGCCGAGGCGATCTCGCTCGCGTGCGGCGGCTCGCCTACTCCTCGCTGGTGCGAGAACCGTTGCGGTGCCAGGCCCGCGGGGCACGCCAGCCGTACTTCAGGGCGAGCATCCGCAGTCCGAAGGCGGTGAGCGCGGCGGCGGTGCCGGTGGCGCCGGTGAGCCGGTCGGCGCCGATCAGCACGGCCACCAGGGCGGCGCCGACCAGGGCCGGGACGGCGTAGATCTCGCGGTCCCAGCGCAGCAGCGAGGGGATCTCCCCGGCCAGCACGTCGCGGATCACCCCGCCGCCGGCCGCGGTCACCATGCCGAGCGCGACGGCGGCGACCGCGCCGAGCCCGTAGTCGTGCGCCTTGGCGGTGCCGGTGACGCAGAACAGGCCGAGGCCGAGGGCGTCCAGGGTCTGCACCGCGCGGTTGATCCGCTCGACCTCGGGGTGCAGGAAGAACACCACCAGGCCGGCGGCGAGCGGGGTGAGGAAGTAGCCGAGGTTGGTGAAGGCGGCCACCGGGGTCGCGCCGATCACCAGGTCGCGCATCACCCCGCCGCCGAGGGCCGTGACCTCGGCCAGCACACAGATCCCGAAGATGTCCATGTTCTTGCGGACGGCGAGCAGCGCCCCGGAGAGCGCGAAGACGAAGATGCCGACGAGGTCCAGCGACTGCTGCACGTCGGAGGGGAAGATCTGCGAGGTCACGGGAACAACTATGACCTGCGCGGAACCCTCCCCTCCGCCTACGACCTCAGGAGGCGGCACCCTCCGGCGCGTTCTCCGGGAAGTGGCACGCCACCTGGTGCCCGGTCTTCAGGACCGCCAGCGGCGGCTCCTGGCTCGCGCACACGTCCTGCGCCTTCCAGCAGCGGGTCCGGAACCGGCAGCCGCTGGGCGGGTTGATCGGCGAGGGCACGTCGCCCTTGAGCAGGATCCGCTCGCGCCCGCCCTGCTGGCGCCGGCGCGGGTCGGGCACCGGGACGGCCGACATCAGGGCGTTGGTGTACGGGTGCATCGGGCTGCGGTAGAGCGAGTCGCGGTCGGCGATCTCGACGATCTTGCCGAGGTACATCACCGCCACCCGGTCGGAGACGTGCCGGACCACCGAGAGGTCGTGCGCGATGATCAGGTAGGTCAGGCCGAGCTCCTGCTGGAGGTCGTCCAGCAGGTTGACCACCTGCGCCTGGATCGACACGTCCAGGGCCGAGACCGGCTCGTCCGCGATGATCATCTTCGGCTTGAGCGCGAGCGCCCGGGCGATGCCGATGCGCTGGCGCTGGCCGCCGGAGAACTCGTGCGGGTACCGGTTGTAGTGCTCGGGGCTGAGCCCGCACAGCTCCAGCAGGTCCTGGACGGCCTTCTTGACGCCGCCCTCGGGCTGGACGCCCTGCAGCTTGAACGGCGCGCTGACGATGGTGCCGACGGTGTGCCGGGGGTTCAGCGAGGAGTACGGGTCCTGGAAGATCATCTGGATGTCGCGGCGCAGCGGCCGCATCGCCCCGGCGCCCAGGTGGCTGATGTCGGTGCCCTCGAACTCGATGGTCCCGCCGGTGGGTTCGTCGAGCCGGGTGACCAGCCGACCCATGGTGGACTTGCCGCAGCCGGACTCGCCGACGACGCCGAGCGTCTCACCGGCGTTGACGGTGAAGTCGATGCCGTCGACCGCCCGCACCGCGCCGGTCTGGCGCCGCAGCAGTCCGCCGCGGATCGGGAAGTGCCGGGTCAGGCCGGTCACCTTCAGCAGCGGCTCGCGGTCGGGGGCGGGCGCCGGAGAGGGGATCACAGCTCCCTGAGTGTCCGTCATCGGTGGTCTCCAGAAAGGTGGTACGAGGCCGGGCTCACAGCCGGGGCGCGATCTCTTCGGCGAAGATGCGGTGCCGCTCGTCGGCCGCCAGGTGGCAGGCCGCGAAGTGCCCGGGCGCGGCCTCGGCCAGCACCGGGGTCTCGCTCGCGGAGCGCCCGCCGGTCAGGGCGGCGTACGGGCAGCGCGGGTGGAAGGCGCAGCCGGAGGGCACGTTGATCAGGCTGGGCGGGGTGCCCTTGACCGGCACGAGCCGCTCCTGCAGCTCCCGGTCCAGGCGCGGCATCGAGCCCAGCAGGCCCCAGGTGTAGGGGTGTTCGGGCGCGTCGAAGAGGCTCTCGGCGGGGCCGCGCTCGACGCACTTGCCGCCGTACATCACCAGGATGTCGTCGGCCAGCTCGGCGACCACCCCGAGGTCGTGGGTGATGATGATGACGGCGGAGCCGAACTCCTGCTGGAGGTCCCGGATGAGGTCCAGGATCTGCGCCTGGACGGTGACGTCCAGGGCGGTGGTGGGCTCGTCGGCGATCAGCAGCGAGGGGTCGTTGACCAGGGCCATGGCGATCATCGCGCGCTGGCGCATGCCGCCGGAGAACTGGTGCGGGTAGTCGTCCACCCGGCGGTCCGGCTGCGGGATGCCGACCCGGTCGAGCATCTCGATCGCGCGGGCCCGGGCCTGCTTCTTGGTGGCCTGCGGGTGGTGCACCCGGTACGCCTCGACGATCTGCGCGCCGACGGTGTAGTAGGGGTGCATCGCGGTCAGCGGGTCCTGGAAGATCATCGCCATCTCGCGGCCGCGCAGTTGGCGCACCCGGTCCGCTCCGGCCGCGATCAGGTCCTCGCCGGCCAGCCGGATCTCGCCGCTGATCCGGGCCCGCTTGGAGCGGTGCAGGCCCATGATGCCGAGCGAGGTGACGGACTTCCCGGAGCCGGACTCGCCGACGATGCCGAGGGTGCGGCCCTTGTGCAGGTCGAAGCTGACCCCGTCCACCGAGCGGACCAGGCCGTCGTCGGTGTCGAAGTGGATCCGCAGGTCGCGGACGGACAGGAAGGGGTCGTCGCCCGGGGAGGTGGGCGCGGCGTCCGCCTGGGTCTTCTGGAGGTCGGTCACGAGAGCCTCACGCGGGGGTCGACAAGGGCGTACAGGAGGTCGACCACGAGGTTGCAGACGACGATGAAGAAGGCGGCGAGCAGGGTGACGCCGAGGATCTTGGGCAGGTCGTTGTCGGAGATCGCCTGGACGGCGAACTGGCCGATGCCCTTGAGCGAGAAGACCTGCTCGGTGATCAGCGCACCGCCGAGCAGCAGGCCGAGGTCCATGCCGAAGATGGTGACGATCGGGGTGAGCGCGGAGCGCAGCCCGTGCCTGACCACGACCTTGCGCTCGGCCAGGCCCTTGGCCCGGGCGGTGCGGATGTAGTCCTCGCTCATCGTCTCCAGCATCCCGGCGCGGGTGAGCCGGGCGTAGAGGGCGGAGTAGAGGAAGGCCAGCGAGATCCACGGGAGGATCAGGTTGCGGGCCCACATCAGCGGGTCGGCGGTGAAGTCGACGTACTCCAGGTTGTCCAGGATCGGCCACTCGTAGCTGAACAGCGACAGCAGCAGGGCGCCGGTGAAGAAGACCGGCAGCGAGACGCCGGCCAGCGCGATGCCCATGGAGAGCCGGTCGAAGATCGAGCGCGGCTTGAGGGCGGAGATCACGCCGGTGGTGACGCCGGAGACCAGCCAGAGCACCGCCGCGCCGATGGCGAGCGAGATGGTGACCGGGATCCGGCTGGTCATCTCCGGCCAGACCTCCAGGTGGTTCTTGAAGGAGTAGCCGAAGCAGGGCACGTGGCAGGTGGCCGGTTCCGGGCCGAACTTGTACTCGGCGCCGCTGACCAGTGCCTTGAGGAAGTTCCAGTACTGGGTGTACAGCGGCTGGTCGAAGCCGAGGTTCTGTTTGACCGCCTGGATCGCGTCGGGCGAGGGGTTCTTCCCGATGTACTGCGCGGCCAGCTGGTCGGTGGTCTCGCCGGCGATGCGCGGGAGCAGGAAGAAGATCGCGAAGGTGACCGCGCTGACGACGACCAGCAGCGCCGCAGCCGCGAGGATCCTGCGGATGATGTAGGCAAACACAGTTGGGCGGCTCCGGCGGCCCGCCGCCGTCCGGGATCTGCCGGACGGCGACGGGCGCCGCTGCCTTCACCTGCCTTCAGGGATTGCGGAGCCAGGCTCTTTACTTGGTGGTGCCGATGTTCAGGTAGTCGTACTCACCCGAGAAGGCCGAGGTGGAGGCGACGTTGGTGGCGCTGTCCGGGCGGTACAGGAAGACCTTGAAGTCGGTCAGCGGGACGTACACCGCGGACTCCATGACCTTCTTGTCGATGTCGCCGTAGATCTTCTCGCGGGCGGCCTGGTCCGGGCTGATCGCGGCGTCGTCGAGCATCTTGTTGACGGCCGGGTCGTTCAGCTGGGCCAGGTTGCTGTTGCCGGAGGCCTTGATCGCGCGGCCGTCGACGATCTGCTGCAGGAAGCCGTAGCCGGTCGGCCAGTCGGCGCCCCACTGCATCATCATCAGACCGATGTTGTGGTCCTGGGTGTACTGCGGCGCACCGGCCGAGTCGGTCAGGTACTTGCCCTGCGGGAACTGCTGGATCTCGACGTTGATGCCGATGTTCTTCAGCTGCGCCTGGATCGAGGTGGCCGCGGCGACCTCGGTCGCGCGCTCGGTGCGGGCCGACAGCACGGTGCTGAAGCCGCCGTCCTTGCCACAGGCCTTCAGGGAGTCCTTGGCCTTGGCCTGGTCACCCTTGTTGTCCTTGGTCTCGTACAGGTTGAAGTCCTGGTGGCCCGGGATGTCCGGCGGGAGGACGGTGCTGGCCACCTGGCCGCGGATCGGGCCGCCGAGCGCGGTCTGCACCGCGACCTTGTCGAGCGCGTACTGGACGGCCTTGCGGCAGTCGATGTTGTCGAACGGCGCGACCTTGGTGTTGATCGCCATGTAGACCAGGCGGCCGCCGTAGGCGTTGTCGGTCTTCGCCTTGAGCTTCGGGTCGCGCAGGATCTGCGCCTGGGTCTGCGGGTCGACACCGCCGCCCACCAGGTCGGCCTGGGCGTTGCCGGCCAGCAGGTCCTTGTCGATGGTGGCCTGGTCGATGTTCATCTTGAGCACGATCTTGTCCGGCAGCTGCTTCCGGATCGGGTCGGTGCTCTTGTCCCAGTTGGTGTTCGGGACCAGGACGGCCTGCTTGCCGTCCTCGTAGCTCTCGAACTTGTAGGTGCCCGAGGACGCGATGTGCTTCACGTAGTCGGCACCGGTGTCCTTGGCCTGCGGGACCGGCGCGGTCTGCGGGGCGCTGACCAGGTAGTCGAAGTCCGCGAAGGGGTGCTGCAGGTGGAAGACGATCGTGGTGTCGTCCGGCGTCTCGATCGACTTGAGGTCGCCGGTCTTGTCCTTGTACGGACCCTGGTACGGCGTCGGGTTGTCGACCAGCAGGTCGTGGAAGTACGTCGGGCCGTTGGAGTTCACCTCGGGCGCGAAGTTCGAGCGCTCCACGGCGTACTTGACGTCCTTGGAGCTGATCGGGGTGCCGTCGTCGTACTTGAGGCCCGCGCGCAGCTTGTACGTCCAGGTCAGGCCGTCCGCGCTGGGCTTGCCCATCGACTCGGCGAGGTCCGGGACCAGCTTGTTGCCGTCCGCGCCGGCGGCCGGGTTGAAGGTGGTCAGCGGACGCGCGTACAGGCGCGAGAAGTTGTAGATGTACGCGTAGTAGGTGTTGCCCGGGTCGAGGGAGTCCGGGGTGCCCTTCATCTCGTAGGTGACCGTCCCGCCCTTCTTGTCCGAGACGTTGACGATCTGCTTGGTGGCGGCATCTGCGCCACCGCCGGCGTCGGCCGAGGTGGAGCTGCTGCCGCTGCCCTTGGTGCTGGAGGTGCAGCCGGTGACGACCAGGACCGCTGAGGCGGCCAGGGCGGTCAAGGCGACGGTACGGGACCTGCGCATGGGTGAGATCAACCCCTTGAGGATGTGGAGGAGGAAGGTCCTGACGAAGGGTCAGTTGCTCTTGGGATCGAGGGCGTCACGCAGCCCGTCGCCGAGCAGGTTGAACGCGAGCACGGTGATGAAGATCGCCACACCGGGGACCACCATGTACTGGGGGTCGACCTGGTAGTAGTTCTTCGCGTCGGCGAGCATGCCGCCCCAGGAGGACTGCGGGGGCTGGATGCCGACGCCGAGGAAGCTCAGTCCGGCCTCGAAGAGGATGTTGGTCGGGATCAGCAGGGTCGAGTAGACCAGGATCGGGCCGACCAGGTTGGGCAGGAGCTCCTTGAACAGGATGAACGGGCCGCGCGCACCGAGGCTGCGGGCCGCGTGGACGAACTCCCGCTCGCGCAGCGAGAGGGTCTGCCCGCGCACGATCCGGCCCATGTAGGGCCAGTTGAAGAAGCCGATCACGAAGATCAGCACCAGGATGTGCAGCGGGAGGCCGTGCAGGCCGAACGCGCCTCCCTGGAGCGAGGCGGAGATCGCGATGGCGAACAGCAGCAGCGGGAACGCCAGGAAGACGTCCATCAGCCGGCTGATCAGGGTGTCCACCCAGCCGCCGTAGTAGCCGGCCATCACGCCGAGCACGGTGCCGATGGTGTTGGACAGCAGGGTCGCGCCGAACGCGACCAGCAGGGAGACCCAGGAGCCGTCGACCACGCGGGAGAGCAGGTCGCGACCCTGCAGCGGGTCGATGCCGAGCAGGTGGTCGCCGCTCATCCCGCCCCAGTCACCGAGCGGGAGTCCACCGAGGTTGGCGTCCAGCAGGTCCGGGTTCGGCGTGTCGGGGTCGAGCCCGAACAGGGCCTCGAGCGGCCCGGACAGCACGGCCAGGAGGATCAGCAGGATCACCACGACGCCGCCGGCGACGGCGGCCTTGTCCCGCTTGAAGCGGGTCCAGGCGATCCGACCGAGGGAGCGGCCCTCGATCGTCTTGGCCGGGCTCGGGGAGGCGGGCGCCTCGGGTTCGTTCCCGGCGGTAGTGATGGGTGCGGTCATGGTCAGTTGGTCCCCTCGCCGACGGTGGCCGGCCCACGGGTGCCGGGCGCCGGCTTCGGCGGTACGGCTGCGGACGTGCGGAGGTGCTAGGAGCAGGTGGTCGCGGCAGTGCGTCGTGCACGGGCACTGCCTCCACGCGGGATGGGCGTCGCGTGGATCGAGCGGTCGGCGTGCGCGTTCACCTTCGTGGGGTTTCCAGACGCGCGATGCGTTGCGCAGAACTCTCTGCTATCCGAACTGGCTTGCGCCAGCCCTGACAACCGAGAGATGCCCAACTGTGATCTGCCTGCATGCACCCCTCCGGTCTTCGGCATATACCTCTTCACACGGGTGTAACAGGCATGTCAAGCTACGTCTGCGGAGTGTGGGGAAATTCGTCCGGAAACGACCGAAGCCGACCTGATGGCGAATCAAGTCGGCTTCGTCGGAAAGATTTTGGCAATTCCTGCGTTTGCCAATCAGCGCCCTGGGTAGCCGGGCCACTGCCGCTGGGGCTGCTGGCCCCAGCCCGGCGCGGGCGGCTGGGTGCCGTACGCGTAGCCCGGCATCGACTGCCCGGGCATCGGCTGCCCCGGCACCGGCCGGCCGGGCATCGACTGCCCCGGGTACGGCGGCGCCGCCGTCGGGTACGGGCCGGTCGGCGGGCGCCCGGCCTCCCGGTCGAAGAACGGCCGCGCGTTGGCGCGCATCCACAGCGCCACCGGGTCGAACTCGTCCGACATCGCCACCGTGGACACCGCGAGCCCCTCCGGGGCCACCGCGATCGCCCGCTGCATCAGCGCCCGCACCGCCTCCACGGCCGGCGGCGAGCTCTCGTACAGGTCCAGGCCGATCGCCAGGTACGGCTCCCCCACCGCCGGCTGCACCCAGGCCCGGCGCAGCGCCCGTACCGCGCGCACCTCGCCGGCCTGCCGCTCCAGCAGCGCGAAGAACTGCTGGGCGTTCACCTGCGGCTCGCTCAGCTTCAACGGACCGGCCGGCAGCCGGTCCAGGCCCGCGGCGACCCGCCGCAGGTCCGCCCACGGCACCCCGACCCCGCCGCCCGGGGCGTGCGGGTTCAGCCACAGGCCCCAGCGGGTGCGGTACAGCGAAGCGGCGATCTCCCGCCCCGAGATGACCTCGTGGGCCCGGGCCCAGCCGGAGGCGGTCAGCTGCTCGGGCGAGGTGACGGCCGGCGCGTAGCCGTGGCCGCTGATCTCCATGTTCCCGTACTGGGCCTCCGGGCTGCCCGGCGTGCCGTGCCAGAGCAGCATCCAGACCTGGCCGTCGGCCAGCGCGTGCAGCAGCCGCTCGTACGCGTCGAAGCGCTCCGGCGCGACCTCGCGCAGGGCCTGCTCCAACCCGCCCGCTCCTGTTCCCGCACTCATGCGCCCACCTCGCCGCGCCTCTTTCCTGAACCCGCCGGCCCGTCAGCCGCCTGCACGCACCCTATGGCGCGGCACCGGCCACCGCCACGGCGACGTGCCTGTGAAGGATCCCCGCTCACACCCGCGAGTAGAAGGGCATGACCCGGGTCAACAGCCACTCGACCACCGGGTCGTCGGCGAGGTCGAGCAGCACGAGGTGGACGCCGCCCGGCAGCGGCGCGGTTCCCAGCGCCCGGCCGAGCGCCTCGTTCACCGCGCCCGGGTCGGCCGGGGCCGCCGGGTCCAGCTGCACGCCCACGAACATCACGGTCGGCTCGCCCTCGATGCTGGCCAGCGCCCGGCGCGCGGTCAACACCCCCGGCAGGGCCGACAGTTCCGCCCGGCAGGCGGCCAGGAAGTGCTCCGGGTCCTCGCCCGGCACCGGCTCGCGCAGGGCCACCCGGCCGCCCGTCGGCGCCTCCGGCTGCTGCTCCCAGCGGTCCTCGCGCGGGCCCCGGCGCAGCTCCGCCACGCCCTGCGGCGGCACCGGGATGCCCACCGCCGCCTCGGGGTTGACCGCGATGCCCACGCCCAGCGGCAGCCCGCGGGCGAACTCCCAGGCCGGCGCGACCGCGAAGGCCATCCCCGGCGCCTGCTGGAGGAACACCTCCTGCGAGGAGAACACCGGCACGTACGGGGCCCCGGCCAGCTCCACGGTCGGCAGGTCCAGCGACTGCCCGGCCGGGTCGCCCCCTGCGGGCAGCGGGATCCACACCTGGCTGCGGGCCAGCACCTCGATCACCCGCGGGGTCGCCCCCGGGTCGCCCAGCGCGGCCGTCAGCACCTGCTCCAGCTCGTTCGCCGGCCACGCGCCGCCCGACGGCACCGCCTGCGGCCCGTCCCACCCCTGCTGCTGCTCCACCGGGTACTCCATGCGCCGCCGATCCGGCCTCCTGCCGGGTCGGCCGCCCACTGCTGCGCCGACGGGGAGAGTTTAGGGCTCGTGTTCGCCCGGTCGTGGTGTGACCGGGTCCCCTCTCCCCTCCTCCGCGCGGACGTGCCATGATGTGCGCGTCCGACGGCATGCGCCGCGGGCCCCCACAACTCCACACCGGCCGCTCGAACCCGCGCGGGAGAGCCCGGAGTGCCCCTCAGGAGGCACAGCCGGCGCCGAAGGAGCAAGTCCTCCCCGGAATCTCTCAGGCCCCCCTACCGCGCGGGTTAGGCACATCTGGAAAGCGGCGCACGACCCGGTCGCGCGCCCACCCACGGTGCAAGCCGCCGTCCTGTCCCCGATGCTGGAACCAGCCGACGCTGGTGCCGGCTGCGGGCAGGTGGGCGGTGAAGCTCTCAGGTTCGACGACAGATGGGGAGACCCACGCCGCCGCATGCCCGCGCGCGGGGTCGGTCCCCGAGCGGGTCCGGTCCGGCGCGCGCACCCCTGAGTGCCCCGACCGAGGAGTTCCTGGCCATGTCGTCCCTCCGCCTGACCGCGCTCGACGCGCTGCACCGCGCCCTCGGCGCGACCATGACCGACTTCGCCGGCTGGGACATGCCGCTGCGCTACGGCAGCGAGCGCGAGGAGCACCTCGCCGTCCGCACCAAGGCCGGCCTGTTCGACCTCTCGCACATGGGCGAGATCACCGTCACCGGCCCGCAGGCCGGCAAGATGCTGGACCACGCGCTGGTCGGCTTCGTCTCCGCGCTCGGCAAGCTGCGCGCCCGCTACACCATGATCTGCGCCGAGGACGGCGGCATCCTGGACGACCTGATCGTCTACCGGCTGCGCGAGGACGCCTTCCTGGTCGTCGCCAACGCCTCCAACGCCCAGCTGGTCCTGGACGAGCTGATCGCCCGGGCCAAGGGCTTCGACGCCGTCGTCACCGACGACCGCGACACCTACGCGCTGATCGCCGTCCAGGGCCCGGAGGCCACCGGCATCCTGGCCGGGACCACCGACGCCGACCTGCCCGGCCTCAAGTACTACGCGATCCTCCCGGCCACCGTCGCCGGCAGGTCCGTCCTGCTGGCCCGCACCGGCTACACCGGCGAGGACGGCTTCGAGATCTTCTGCGCCCCGGCCGACGCCGAGCCGGTCTGGCAGGCGCTGACCGCCGCCGGCGAGGGCCGCGGCCTGGTCCCGTGCGGCCTGTCCTGCCGTGACACGCTGCGCCTGGAGGCGGGCATGCCGCTGTACGGGCACGAGCTGTCCACCGACCTGACCCCGTTCGACGCCGGTCTGGGCCGGGTCGTGCGCTTCGACAAGACCACCAACGAGGGCGCGTTCATCGGCCGCAAGGCGCTGGAGCAGGCCGCCGCCGCGGCCGAGTCCAACCCGCCGAAGGTGCTGGTCGGCCTGGTGTCCGAGGGCAAGCGGGTGCCGCGCGCCGAGTACACGGTGGTCTCCACCGAGGGCGCCCCGATCGGCCGGATCACCTCGGGCGCGCCGTCCCCGACGCTGGGCAAGCCGATCGCGATGGCCTACGTCGACGCCGCCCACGCCACCCCCGGCTCCACCGTCGCGGTGGACGTCCGCGGCAAGCACGAGCCGGTCCAGGTCGTCGCGCTGCCGTTCTACAAGCGCGCCCGCTGAGGCCGTAGCGGCCCCCTCGTCCGAGGCCGTAACGCCCCCTCGTTTTCCCGTCCGCGCACGTCGGAGCCGTCCGTGCGGCGGCCCGCTGCGTCGTACCCGCTTCCCATCCTGGAGAATGACGCCATGAGCAACCCCCAGCACCTGCAGTACACCAAGGAGCACGAGTGGCTGACCGCCGCCGAGGCCGGTGTCTCGACGGTCGGCATCACCAAGCACGCCGCCGACGCGCTCGGTGACATCGTCTACGTGCAGCTCCCCGAGGTCGGCGACACGGTGACCGCCGGCGAGACCTGTGGCGAGCTGGAGTCGACCAAGTCGGTCAGCGACCTGTACTCCCCGGTGACCGGCGAGGTCACCGAGGTCAACCAGGACGTCCTGGACGACAACAGCCTGGTCAACAGCGCCCCGTTCGAGGGCGGCTGGCTGTTCAAGGTCCGCGTGGAGGCCACCGACACGCTGCTCAGCGCCGCCGAGTACGACGCGCTCACCCACGCCGAGGGCTGAGCCACCCCCGGGGCGGACCGCCGCACCGCGGTCCGTCCCACCCCCACCGTCCCTCCGCTCTCCTCCCCGGGAAGACCACACCATGACGGTTCTCAACCAGTCCCTGCACGCCCTCGACCCGGAGATCGCCGCCGCGGTCGACGCCGAGCTGCACCGCCAGCAGACCACGCTGGAGATGATCGCCTCCGAGAACTTCGCCCCGGTGGCGGTCATGGAGGCCCAGGGTTCGGTGCTCACCAACAAGTACGCCGAGGGTTACCCCGGCCGCCGGTACTACGGCGGCTGCGAGCACGTCGACGTGGTGGAGCAGATCGCGATCGACCGGGTCAAGGCCCTGTTCGGCGCCGAGCACGCCAACGTCCAGCCGCACTCGGGCGCGCAGGCCAACGCCGCCGCGATGTTCGCGCTGATCCAGCCGGGCGACACCATCCTGGGCCTGAGCCTGGCCCACGGCGGTCACCTGACCCACGGCATGAAGATCAACTTCTCCGGCAAGCTCTACAACGTGGCCGCGTACCACGTCGACGAGAAGACCGGCCAGGTCGACATGGCCGAGGTCGAGCGCCTCGCCAAGGAGCACCAGCCGAAGCTGATCATCGCCGGCTGGTCCGCCTACCCGCGCCAGCTGGACTTCGCCGCGTTCCGCCGGGTCGCCGACGAGGTCGGCGCGCTGCTCATGGTGGACATGGCGCACTTCGCCGGCCTGGTGGCCGCGGGCCTGCACCCGAACCCGGTGCCGTACGCGGACGTGGTCACCACCACGACCCACAAGACCCTGGGCGGCCCGCGCGGCGGCGTCATCCTGTCCAAGGCCGAGTGGGCCAAGAAGATCAACTCCGCGGTCTTCCCGGGCCAGCAGGGCGGTCCGCTGGAGCACGTGATCGCGGGCAAGGCCGTCGCCTTCAAGGTCGCGGCCTCGGAGGACTTCAAGGAGCGCCAGCAGCGCACCCTGGAGGGCGCCAAGATCCTCGCCGACCGCCTGCTGCAGGCCGACGTCGCCGAGGCCGGCGCCTCGGTGCTGTCCGGCGGCACCGACGTCCACCTGGTCCTGGTCGACCTGCGCAACAGCCAGCTCGACGGCCAGCAGGCCGAGGACCGGCTGCACGAGGTCGGCATCACGGTGAACCGCAACGCGATCCCGAACGACCCCCGCCCGCCGATGGTCACCTCGGGCCTGCGGATCGGCACCCCGGCCCTGGCCACCCGCGGCTTCCAGGCCGAGGACTTCCGCGAGGTCGCCGACGTCATCGCCGAGGCGCTCAAGCCCGCCTTCGACGAGACCGTCGCCGCCGCGCTCAAGGCCCGGGTCACCGCCCTGGCCGAGAAGTACCCGCTCTACCCGAACCTCTAGTTCGGCCACGGGTGACCGGCCTCACTCCGGCCGGCCACCTGTCACTCCGGGGCACCGCGCACACTGGACAGTGCGCGCGGTGCCCCGTTCCGTGCACCGCCCTGTCCTTCCACGAGACCAGACAAGGACGTCCCCCGTGGCCCTCAGCGTCTTCGACCTCTTCTCCATCGGCATCGGCCCGTCGAGCTCCCACACCGTCGGCCCGATGCGCGCCGCCCGGATGTTCGCCCGCCGCCTGCGCTCCGAAGGCCTGCTGGAGCAGGTGACCGGCGTGCGCGCCGAGCTGTACGGCTCGCTGGGCGCCACCGGCCACGGCCACGGCACCCCGAAGGCCGTCCTGCTGGGCCTGGAGAACAACTCGCCCCGCACCGTCGACGTCGACCAGGCGGACAAGGACGTCGAGCGGATCGCCGCCGAGAAGCGGATCAACCTGCTCGGCGAGCACCCCATCGACTTCGACCCCGACAGCCAGGTGATCCTGCACCGGCGCCGCTCGCTGCCGTACCACGCCAACGGCATGACCCTGTGGGCGTTCGCGGCGGACGGCTCGACGCTGCTGGAGAAGACCTACTACTCGGTCGGCGGCGGCTTCGTCGTGGACGAGGACGCGCTCGGCGCGGACCGGGTCAAGCCCGACGACACCGCGCTGAAGTACCCCTTCCGCACCGGCGACGAGCTGCTCCGGCTCAGCCGGGAGACCGGGCTGTCGATCTCCGGCCTGATGCTGGAGAACGAGAAGGCCTGGCGCAGCGAGGAGGAGATCCGCACCGGGCTGCTGGAGATCTGGTCCGTGATGCAGGAGTGCGTGCGGGCCGGCATGAGCCGCGAGGGCATCCTGCCGGGCGGGCTGAAGGTCCGCCGCCGGGCCGCCTCGGGCGCCCGGGCGCTGCGCGCCGAGGGGATCGGTCCGGCCAACGCGATGGAGTGGGTGACCCTCTACGCGATGGCGGTCAACGAGGAGAACGCCTCCGGTCGCCGGGTGGTCACCGCCCCGACCAACGGCGCGGCGGGCATCATCCCGGCCGTCCTGCACTACTACCTGAACTTCATCCCGGGTGCGGACGAGGACGGCATCGTCCGCTTCCTGCTCGCGGCCGGCGCCATCGGCATGCTCTTCAAGGAGAACGCCTCCATCTCCGGCGCCGAGGTCGGCTGCCAGGGCGAGGTCGGCTCCGCCTGCTCGATGGCCGCGGGCGGCCTCGCCGAGGTCCTCGGCGGCAGCCCCGAGCAGGTCGAGAACGCCGCCGAGATCGGCATCGAGCACAACCTCGGCCTCACCTGCGACCCGGTCGGCGGCCTGGTCCAGATCCCCTGCATCGAGCGCAACGGCATGGCGTCGGTCAAGGCCGTCACCGCGGCCCGGATGGCGCTGCGCGGTGACGGGCGCCACCACGTCTCGCTGGACAAGGCGATCAAGACGATGAAGGAGACCGGGGCCGACATGAAGATCAAGTACAAGGAGACCTCGCGCGGCGGCCTCGCCGTGAACGTCATCGAGTGCTGATCGCGGCGCGCTGACGAGCGGCCCCCGGGTGGATCGGATCCACCCGGGGGCCGCTCGCGTTTCAAAATCTCCCTGGCCGCTCCCCGGCCGGACTCCGTCCGCCCTCTGGTCGACGGAGGGCCCGCGGCGCCATAATCGCCGCGAGTCCGGCCCACGCCCGAGGGGGAGGCGGATGTCGTTCCAACCACCGGAGCCGTACCGACCACCGGCGGAGCAGCCGTACGGGCCGCCCCCTGGACAGCCGCCCCCGGGAGCGCCGCCGCCGCTCGGGGCCCGGCCGCCGTACGGGCCGCCGCCGCCTCCGGCGGGCCGGCCGGTCCACCGGGTGCTGCTCGCGGCGCTCGTCGGGGCGCTGGTGGGCGCGCTGGCGGGCGGCGGCTGGTACCTGGTGAGCCGGTTCGACGGGGGCGGGCGGTCGGCGGCCGGGGTCGGCGTCACGGCCCCGCCGAGCCGGAGCACCGACACCGTCATCCCGACCCCCGTGCCCCGGCCGACGCCCACGCCCACACCCACACCCACCGTCGTGACGCCCGTCCCGACCACCCCCGCCGGGCCGCTCCTGGTCCCGGTGGCGGACCCGGGCGGGTTCACCCTGCTCGTCCCGGACGGCTGGCAGCGGCGCACCAGGGACACCGTGGTGTTCTACGACTCCCCCGACCGCCTCAGCCTGATCGAGGTCTACGCGATGGGCACCGACCCGCCCTACCAGCAGGCCCTCGCCACCGAGGAAACCCTGGTCAACAACCCGGGCTACCGGCGGATCCGGCTGGAGCGGACCGCGGACGGCGGCGCCGAGCTGGAGTACTCGTACGACCTGGCCGGCGCCGGTGTCCGGCACGCCGTCGACCACATCCTGGTCGGGCCGGACGGCAACGCCTGGGCCGTCCTGGTGGCGGGCCCGGACCAGGACTGGCCGAGCCCGCTCGGCGATCTCCTGCGCTCGGAGCTCGCCACCTTCTGCCTGGCGGGCTCGTGCCCGTGAGACCTCAGGAGCTGGCTGCTGCCTGGGGCTCCGGGCTGCTCGCGCTCGGCGCGGGGCCGGGCGCCGGGGCGGGGTTCGGCCGGGCCAGGAAGGCGACCGCCGTCGCCGCCGCCGCCAGGCCGATGCTGCCGAACACCGCGCCGTGCAGCCCGCTGCTGACCGCCGTGCCGACGGCGTCCCGGACGGTCTGCGGCAGGCCGGCCAGCGAGGCCGGGGTGAGCCCCCCGCCGCTGGTCAGGTGGGCGGCGTCGGCCGGGCTCAGCCGCGCCTCCAGGGAGGCGGTCAGCCGCGCCGTGTAGACCGCGCCGAGGGCGGCCATCCCGAGTGAGCCGCCGAAGTTGCGCAGCAGGGTCACCACGCCCATCGCCGCGCCCATGTCCTCGCGCGGCACCGCGCCCATCGAGGTCAGCATGGTGCTCTGCATCAGCAGCCCGATGCCGATCCCGGCGACCGCCGTGAGCCCGGAGGCCAGCGCCACCGGCGTGTCCGTCCCCAGGAAGAGCAGCAGCACCGACCCGGCCAGGGCCAGCACCCCGCCGAGCACCGGGTAGCGGCGTTCGCCGCCGGGCCGGCCCATCAGCCGGGCGGTGATCAGCTGGGTGCCCATCATGCCGAGCATCAGCGGCAGCAGGAGCAGCCCGCCGGTGGTGGGCGACGCGCCCTGGACGAACTGCAGGTACTGCGGCAGGTAGCCGATCAGGGCGAGCATGACCGCGCCGGTGAGGAAGCCCAGCACCTGGGCCACCGAGAAGTTGCGGCTGCGGAACAGCGTGGGCGGGATCAACGGCCCCGGGACGCGCAGTTCGGTGAGGACGAAGGCGGCCAGCGCGACCACCGAGACCACGCCCGTGCCGAGGATCAGCGGCGAGGTCCAGGAGTACATCGTCCCGCCCCAGCTGCTGACCAGCGTGAGCCCGAGGATGCCGGTGGTCAGCAGGGCGACCCCGGCCCAGTCGAAGGGGGCGCGGACCCGCTCGGCCTTGGGGAGCCGCACCGCCACCGCGACCGCGGCCAGGGCGAACAGTCCGATCGGCAGGTTGATGTAGAAGGCCCAGCGCCAGCTGAGCCGGTCGGTGAGGAAGCCGCCGAGCAGCGGCCCGCCGACGAAGGCGATCGGCATCAGGATGCCGATCACCGACTGCACCCGGCCCCGGTCGGAGGCGGGCACCAGCACCCCGATCACCGAGAGCGCGCCGACCATCAGCCCGCCCGCGCCGACCCCCTGGACCGCCCGGAAGGCGATCAACTGGCTCATGTCCTGGGCCAGTCCGGACAGCACCGAGCCGAGCAGGAAGACCGCCACCGACCACTGGTAGGCGCCCTTGCGCCCGTACAGGTCACCCAGCCGGCCCCAGAGCGGGGTGGCGGCGGCGGAGGTGAGCAGGTAGGCGGTGACCGCCCAGGAGAGGTGCTCCAGTCCGCCGAGGTCGCCGACGATGGTCGGCAGCGCAGTGCCGATGATCTGCCCGTCCAGGGCCGAGAGGAAGATGCCGAGCATCAGTCCGAGCACGCCGAGCAGCGGCGGCTTGGGGCGGTCGTCGACCAGCGCGGTGGTCATGGCCGTTCTCCTTTCCGTTCCGTTTTTCCGTTCCGTTCGGGCTCAGGCCGTGAACGGGCGCGCCTGCCGGGCGTCCCGCAACGCCTGGGCCCACCAGACCAGTTGGTCGAGCATGGTCTTGGCGGCGGCGTCCGCGGCCGGGTCGCGCGGCTTGCCGTCGGCGTCGAAGGCCGCCGCGGCGCCGTGGAAGCTGACCGTGTTGCGGATCGTGACCGTGTTCAACTCGGCCATCACCACGCGCAGTTGCTCGACGGCCCGGAGGCCGCCGGAGAGGCCGCCGTAGGAGACGAAGCCGATCGGCTTGCCGTGCCACTGCTGGTTGTGCCAGTCGATGGCGTTCTTCAGCGAGGCCGGGAAGCTGTGGTTGTACTCGGGCGTGACGAACAGGAAGGCGTCGGCGGCCGCCAGCCGGGGCGTCACGGCGGAGAGCAACTCGATCTCCTCCGCCGGGAGTTCGCCGCCGAAGCCGGGCATGACGGTGGGCAGCGGGGTGGCGGCCAGGTCGACGAGGTCGGCGACCATGTCGTCGCGGGCGTCGAGGTGGCCGAGCAGCCAGTCGGCCACGACCGGGCCGAAACGGCCGGTACGGGTGCTGCCGATGACGACGGCGACCTGCAGCTCCTGCTTCGTGGACATGGGGGTCCCCCTTCGGGACGGGACGGCGCTGTGTACGCCGTATCGACTAGATACAACGTACACACTGGCGCGTACGTCGTCCACTGCTCGGATACGTCGTACACACGAGTGATACGGTGGGACCTCCTAGCCGGAAGGAGCCCGCCCACATGTCCACTCAGCAGGCACCCTGCGGGGACGAGGACCGCGACCGCCCCCAGGCCTCACTCTGGGAGCGACTCGACCGCCCGGCCCCCGCACCGCGCACCACCCTCACCCCGCACCGGATCGCCGAGGCCGCGGTCGCCATCGCCGACACCGAGGGCCTGGACGCCGTCACCATGCGCCGCCTCGCCACCGCCCTCGGCGTGGCCCCGATGGCCGCCTACCGGTACGTCTCCGGCAAGGACGAACTCATCGAACTGATGGCCGACTTCGTCTACGGCCAGCTCCCCCTGGACGCCCCCGCCGACGGCTGGCGCGCGGCCATGCGCTCACTCGCCGTCCACCTGCGCGCGATGAACCTCGCCCACCCCTGGATGGTCCGGGCGGCCACCCCGTTCGCCCTCACCCCCAACCAACTCGCCGTCCCGGAACGGTCCTTCGCCGCCCTCGCCGAACATGGCCTGGACGCCGACACCACCATGGCGATCTTCCGCACCATCGCCGGCTACGTCCACGGCTCGGTCGCCACCGAGGTCGCCCTGACCGTCCTGCGCCGCGACCGCGACTGGTCCGACGGCGACGAGACCCGCGCCGGCCTGGCCCCCCGGATGACCTACCTGATGGGCACCGGCCGCTACCCCGCCTACCAGCAGTACCTCCGGCAGGCCACCCGCAAGGACGACCCCGCCTGGCACTTCGAAACCGGCCTCGACTGCGTCCTCGACGGCATCGCCACCCACTTCGGCATCTGAGACTGCGCAGCAGCCAGTTGGCGGTCTCCTCTGGCGGCGTTCCTCAACTGAAGGCCCCTCCGGCCGTGGACCGACCAACGAGGTGCCTGTCAGGATCGCGCGCTCACCCCTCCTGAGATGACCTCAGGTCTAGAGTGCTCCGAAGTGCTCGTTCCCCCCAACGTCTGCGGGCAGAATGGGCGTGAGCATCCCGCCGACGTCACCGCCAAGGAGACCGCATGGAAGATGAGTTGGCCCTGTTCGTCCAGACCGCGGGGACCACCCTAGTCGCTCTAATGGCCACCGATGCCTTCCAGCGCACCAAAGATGGCGTGCTCGGGATGTGGCGCCGTGTTCGCCCCGGTGAGAGCGAAGCGGTCGGCGAGCAGATGGATGCGACGCGAGCCGCCTTGCTGCACGCGCAGACGGATGGCAACGAAGACCGTGCGCAGGAACTCTCGAACTGGTGGCAGGAACGCCTGTCCTTGCTGTTCGACGCCGACCCAAGCACAGCCGAGACGCTCCGCAAGGCCCTAGCCCACGGGGCTTCCCACCCGATCAGTCAGGATGCTCCACGGATCGGACGTATCCAACTACGGGCCCGGGGCCAAGGTCATGCTCGCATTTTCCAGGCTGGTCGGGATCAGCACATCGTCGACGGCTGAATTACAGGCCGACGCCACGGAAGCACGATTCAGCACTGGACGTTCATACATCAGGCCCAGACAGGTCTCTCCATGGCAGATCGGAGCACAATTTGCTGCCCCGCAACAGTGACATCATCCACCACGTCAGACTGCGGGCGAAAGCCACGGATTCCAGCCGCGTCTACCAGGCAGTGGGAGATCAGGTAGTAGTTGAGGTCGGCGTCGCCAATATCTACACAAGCGCGGAACCGCCTCACGGATTTTCCCCCGTCTCAGTCTCGCCACCGAACCTACGCCCGCGCCTCCTTCACGGCCGCAGCACAGAATTGCAGGAGGCGGGTGCTGAAAATATTCAGCACCTCATGGGAGAAATCACTATCCTGCATGGAATGGGCGGCATCGGAAAGACTGCGTTGGCCCTGACCGTTGCCTCGGCGGTCCGCCGAAATGGAGTGCGTGTCTTTTGGGTCCAGGCAGCTGCGGCTGACAGCATCCGCTCGGCCATGCATCAGATCGCCGTACAGCTTGGCTGTCTCGAATCCCAGGCGCACGAGGCGAGAGCAGGCCATCTGAACGTTGTGGATCTCGCCTGGGAGGCGCTCCACGCAAGCGAGAAACCGTGGCTTCTGGTCTTCGATAGCGCCGATGATCCAAGCAAAATCGAGCAGGAACTCGGAGCGGGCTGGCTGGAGGCATCGGATTCAGGAGCCGTTCTGATCACCACTCGTCACGGGAGTGCTGATCTGTGGCCACCCGCCGCTAAGACAGTGAAGATCAACCCATTGACCCCTACGGCCGGCACGGAGATGCTACTCGATCTGAGCGGGATCCGGGATCCTCAGCCAGCCGACCGTGACGCCGCCAACGTCCTCTCCCAGCGGCTGGGCGGCATTCCACTCGCCTTATACCTGGCCGGACGCACCATTTCTCACCCAGCCTCCCCTTTGCGAAGCTTCAAATCATTCCACGAAGCCTTGGACCAGGATTTTGGAAATGTGGTCGACCGTGCTACCAGCACTTCGATTCGCCCATGCACGGAGGCCGATGCCCGAGAACTTGTTATGCGGACCTGGGAAGTTTCGCTGGATTCCCTAGAACAGCAAGGAATCCCACATGTGAGGTCAATCATGCGGGTTCTTTCGTGTTGGGCTGCCCGTTCTGTACCCACGGTGCTTCTATCACCAAAGATCCTTGGCCGGACCTTCGGATGCGAGGAGGCAGCCTGGAACGATCTCACCGTGGAGCGAGCACTTGGAGCACTCCACTCCGTTGGACTGATCGACATCAATGACGATAGGGCCGCTACCACCCCGATCGAGGGGAACACGTTCTATCACTGGGCGAGCGGTGGCCCGAAACAGCGGTGCGTCCTTGTGCATCCACTTGTCGCCGAAGTCAATGCGGCAAACTTGGACCGCTCACCCGAGCGGGCTAAAGCATGGGCAGCAGCGACTCGATGTCTCGGAGCGCTTCGAGGCCAGTGGGACACGGGCGGTGCAGCCCGCTGGCAGCTGGCAATTCCTCACCTGACATCCCTGGCAGATCGCCTCCCCGCCTCCTGTATCGATTTGTTCGAGACAATCGTCCAAATTCGAGGATATTTGAGCAGATATCTGAGAATGTCAGGGCAGTATGAAACAGGGTACACATCGGCCCTGCACCTGCGTGCCAGAATGGATGCATTCCAGCCCGATGAAAAGGTTCGCTTCCTCATCGAGTACGACTGTGCAGAATGGGCCTGGCACATGTCACACCTCGAAGAGGCGCACGCCCTGGCGACAGAGGCCTGCCGCCTGGCAGAGAACATGGGGGAACCAGCCAGGTTCCAGGCTCTGATGGCTCGCGAGCTGGCCATCGCAATTCATTCCGAACTCGGCTTCTTGGAGTCCGGTGAGCAGATGGCACGAGCGCTGTGCCGCGAGCTAGTTGAAGATCCAGAATTCCTACACCTAAGCCTGCAAGCGCACCACCACTTGGCGACCATCCTGAGAGAATCCGGCCGCCTCGCCGAAGCTGAAGAGAATTCTCGCAAAGCCATCCGACTTGCCGAAGAATCACACATTCCTCCCTTTACGCTGGCCATCATCCGCCATGAACTCGGAGTCATCCTATGGCATCGGGGACACTTGGATCAGGCTATTCATCTCCTCAGTGACGTCCTGCGACTGCAGCGATCAATTTTGCCCCCATGGCACCCGTCGGTTCTGGTCACACGCTACGACATCGCATCAATCCTTGGGATTCAAGGAAAACTGATGCGCGCACTCATCGACTTCATGGACATTTACCTCACCGAGGTCGACTTGCTATCCAAGGGTCACCACAATACCTTGCAAACTCGACATCAGGTAGGCCAGATTCTGGTAGAGATGGGGGAACTCGATCAAGCCGAGGCTATTCTTCGTGAAGTCGATGAAGGATATCGTGCCCAAGGCCTTCAGGAGCGCTCGTCCGACGTCCTTTCAACGCGACATGAAATCGTCCATATCAAGGCTCAACGAGGTCAGCATGCGGAAGCCCACCAAGATTGGCTGAATATCCTCAAGGTAGAACAAGATCGCTTGGGGGCAGACCACCCCTCGACACTCAGAACCCACTACAACTGGGCAATCAGCTGGGCAACCCGAGGACTTCCAGACGTGGCTCGATCTGAGATGCGAAAGGTCCTTACGGCACGCCGCCGAACACTCGGTCCAAACCACTTCGAAACCGCACAAGCTGCACGGATGCTCGACGATCTCGCTCGCCTGGACCCCAATGGGTGGCGCTTCGGCGGCCCAGGAAGGAGAAACCTCCCGCGGAATCGCAAGGAGCGCCGCCGCGGCGGATTTTCCTGATCAAATTCTCCGATCCACACAGGCGCCTGGCCGATCGTCGTCCAATTCCTCGACATCACCTTCTGCCGAATCTGATCGAGCCTCAGCCCTGTCCCTCCACCTCCCGGATCTCCCGTGGCCGGGCCTCGCTCGCGCCCCACGCGGCCCGGTACCCGGCCCGGACCTCCTCCCGCCCCCGGTAGCACTCGGGCATCCCCGGGAACAGGAACGGGAACGCGTGCACCCCGTCCTCGGCGTACAGCCCGGCCAGCGCGTCCGCGTCCAGATCGAGCATCGCCCGCCGGTACCGGACGAGCAGCTCCGACGGACCGGGCGTGGTGGGTTCCGGCATGGCTTCAGGCCCCTTCGTCAACGGGCGGGAAGCCAAGACCCTTGCACGGCAATCCACTTGGCCCCCGCCGGATCACTCGATCACCCCACCCTACCCACCCCTGGCGCACCAGAAGTCGGCCGGGCCGACTTCCGGCTCCTTCGTACGTATACGAGTCACCCGCTCGGCACGCGGGGATTGCGGATGCTCCGGCGGGAGGAGAGCTTGAGCCCGGGGCGGCCCCGCCCCTTGCTCGACCATCCGACACCCAAGGAGTCATCGTGCGACGTCTCGCGACCGTGCTCGGCACCCTCGCCACCGCAGGGGTCATGGCCCTCGCCCTGCCCAACACCGCCTTCGCGGCCCGTGGAGAGCTGATCTTCGCCCCTGGCAAGGTCATCACCAACCCGAGCGGCTGCTACAACGCACCGATCTTTCCGCTCATCCTGGAGAACAGAACCAACGAGTACGCCCTCGTGTACTCCGGCCCGAACTGCAGCGGAGACGTCATCGCAACCGTTCCTCCCGGTGGCCGCACGACCCAGGAGTTCGGCTCCAGCGTGTTCATCCCCTGACGGCGGCCCTGTTCACCCGCTGCACGGGAAGTCGGCCGGGCCGACTTCCCGCGCAGCGGGGCGGCTACCGCCTGCGGGGCAGGGTGAGGACCGCCAGGCCGGCGGCCAGGACTGCGAGGCCGCACCAGGATGCCGCCGGGAGGCGCTCGTCCAGGGCGGCCACACCGAGGACGGCGGCGACGGCCGGTTCGGCGAGGGTCAGGGTGGTGGCGGTCTGGGCCGAGGTGTGCCGCAGGCCGTGGCCGAAGAGGCGGTACGCGAGGAAGGTGGTGACCACCCCGAGGTGCAGGACGACGCCCGCCCCGCGCGGCGAGAGCAGCCACCCCACCGGCCCCAGCGCGAGCACCGGCAGCACCAGCACCGCCGCCCCGCCGAACATCGCGCCCATCACCCCGGCGGACGGCCGCCCGGCCGCGATCAGCCGCCCGGCGATCAGCGAGTACACCGCGTACGAGAGCCCGGAGAGCGCCGCCAGCAGCACCCCGAGGAGGTCCACCGCCCGCCCGCCCCCGGCGAGTTCGGGCCCGAGCACCAGCACCCCGCAGCCGAGCACGGCCAGCGCCGTGGCCCCGGCCCAGCGCCCGCCCGGCCGCCCCTGCCGGGTGAGCCACCCCAGCAGCCCGGTGAACACCGGCGCGCTGCCGAGCGCGATCACCGTGGAGACGGCGACCCCGGTGCGGGGCACCGCCGGGTAGAAGGTCAGCGGGTACCCGACCACGGCCACGGCCCCGACCACCAGCAGCCACCGCTCACGCACCCCGCACACCCGGGGCAGCGACCAGGCGGTGCGGTCGGTGAGGAACAGCAGCAGCCCGCCGAGCACCAGCGCGGCGGCCCCGATCGAGGTCGCCGGGGCGCCGCCGGGCGCCAGTGAGCTGGCCGTCCCGGTGGTGCCCCACAGCAGGGCGGAGGCGAGGATCGGCAGCGGCCCGGTACCAGGACGGGCCGGGCGGGCAGCGGGGGTGGAACGAGCGCGCGCGGGCGCGGACAAACGATTCGGCACAGTCGTGAACTTCCGTCGTCGAAGACCGTCGAGGGGACTGGTTTCCGAGAACGGGCGCGCGCCGCGAACCCCGGACGGGGCTGCGGGGATCAAGTCACCGGAGCGGGCGCCCGATCAGGCGCGGAGCGGTGGCAACGCGACGTGCCAGTAAGTGTTCACGCCCCCTATGCTACCGGGGCCGGACACGGCACCGCACGGGAAGTCGGCCGGGCCGACTTCCCGTGCGGCGGCAGCGAGCGATCAGAGGAGCTGGAAGGTCCACTCCTGCTGCCAGCCCGACTTGCAGGTCCACACGCCGAGCTGCTTGAAGTCGGCGTCGTGGGCGAGACAGTTGTCGTCGTCGATCTGGATCCGGTACTTCCCGTCGCCGACGCTCTTGAACTGCCACTTCTGGTTGGAGGTGTCGCCCCAGGCCTGCTGCTCGGCGACATAGGTGTCGGGGTTCTCGGTGAGGTTGTACCCGAGGTCGTTGATGATCCGGTAGCGGTCGCCGCCCAGCGGCTTGATCGTCCAGCGGGACCCCTTGTACCCCAGGAACCCGGCCACGATCGGCGAACCCCAGCTGGCGGTCTCGGTGGGCGCCGACGCGCCCAGCCCGTTGGCGAGCTTCAGGAACAGCGGCCGCTCGGTCGGGACACTGACACTGCCACCGCCGGTACCACCACCGCCGGTACCGCCACCGGTGCCGGGCTTGGGCTTGGTCGGCGTGGTCCCGCCGCCGGAGTAGCCCTCCAGCACCCACTCCTGCTGCCAGCCCGACTTGCACGTCCACACGCCGAGCTGCTTGAAGTCGGCGTCGTGGGCCAGGCAGTCGTCCTCGGAGATCCGGATCTGGTACTTGCCGTTGCCGACCGGGACGAGCTGCCACTTCTGCCGGTCGGCGTTGCTCCACGGCTGGAGCTCGGCCATGTAGTTGCTGTTCTCGGTGAGCTCCAGCCCGTACGAGCTGGTGATCCGGTAGCGACCGTCGCCCACCGAGGTGATCTTCCACTTGGACTCGGTGCCACCCCGGATGCCGGGGACGACCGACGCGCCGGCCGAACCGCTGACCGGGACGGCGCCCAGCCCGTTGTCGAGCTTGAGGGTCACATCGGCGCCATTGGCGGGCGTGGTCGGGGTGGTGGTCGGCGGGGTGCCGCCCCAGGCCCAGTTCTGGTTGGGCGCGTCCCGCTTGTCCTCGGAGCCGCAGCCCCAGGCCACCACCGGGCTGCCGTTGCCGGTCTGCGAGTTGAAGTCGTCGATGCAGACGTCCTTGGACCGGTCCTCCTGGTCCACCAGGTGCCGAAAGCCGCCGCTGGCGGACATGTTCCAGCGCTGCCCGGGGTTGTCCAGGCAGTCCCAGACCTGGAGCTTGGTCCCGGGCGTGGTGTTGTTGGCCGGCAGGTCCAGGCACTTGCCGTTGGCGAGCTGGAGCCGGTACCCGTTGTAGGTCCAGCGCTGCGCGTCGCCGCCGTTGCACTCCCACATCTGCACGGGGGTGCCGTTCGCGGTGCCGTTGCCGCTGACGTCCAGGCAGGCGTGGTGGTCGCGGCTGACGTCGGGGGTCAGGCTGCCGGTCCTGGTGCCGTAGCCCGAGCGCCCGGGGAAGTGGATGCTGCGCACGTCGCCGTCGCACTTGTACGGCCGCGCGGTGCCCGACCGGCAGGTCCAGGAGTCCTTCTTGACGCTGTCGCCGTCGTTGCCGACGAACGCCCAGTTCATGAAGCCGCCGTCGGTGCGGTTGCGGAAGGTCGAGTCGCCCTGGAAGACCCAGATCCGGAAGACGTCGTAGCCGGAGGGGTCCTTCTTGTCCTTGTCCAGGAAATGGTTGAGCTTGTACGTGGTGTCGAGCAGCACGCCCTTCATGTCGGCCTTGTACTCACCCTTGAACCACTCGGTGTCGTACAGGTCGGTGCCCACCGTCTTGTACACCATGACGTTGAACCCAGGGAACTTCTGGCTCAACTTCGTCGCGGTGCTCTGGGTGAACTCCGCATTGTCCAGCTTGTTGCTGTTCGCGGCGGCCCGCATGCCCCGGATCATGTCGAAGGCCGAATTGATCAGCGCCGTCATGCAGTTGCCGCCGCCCACGGAGGCCGGGGTTCCGCAGGTCGTGTCCACGGGGGGCGCCGCCGACGCCGTCGGGGCCTGACCGGCGAGGCCGCCGGAAACGGCGACTGCGGCGAGCCCGCAGGCCAGGGCTCGTTTCAGGCGGGACAGGGATTGCACGTCAAGACCATCCTTCTTCTCGGTAAAGCCGGATGGTATGGCCCGAAATCCCGTCGCAGCGCCGCCGTTGACGATATCCATATGGCCCGGACGGGAATTCCCGGAGATTTTTTACGCGCCACCCCGGAAGTGCCAGACGGTTATCACGAATTGATATCTTCCGGGCGCCGTGTGGGCGCCAAAACTGTTGGGGCCTGCACAGGAAGTCGGCCTCGCCGACTTCCTGTGCAGGGCGCGAGCGGACGCCACGTCCGCCGCGAAGTCCTCATCCGGTCCAAGCCGCCGGAGAACGTCGTTGAGCGCGGCACCGTTTCCCATAGGCGTCGGCCCGATCACCGCGATGCGACGAGATCGCCCGAGGCAGGGCCGGCAGGCGAGGGGAGGGCGAGTTCGAACCATACGGATTTGCCGATGTAGCGCTCGCCGCGTAGCTCGGCGCCCCAGGAGGTGGCGAGGGCGGCGACGAGTTCGAGGCCCCGGCCGGACTCGTCCTCGGGAGCGGCGTGCCGGGGCACGGGCAGGGTGGGGCTCGCGTCGGAAACCTCGACGCGGAGGAGGGTGGGGGTGGGGAGGAGCAGGCGGACACCGATCAGGCGGTCGCGCGGGCCGCGGGCGTGGTGGCAGGCGTTGGTGACGAGCTCACTGAGGAGGAGCAGGGCGGTCTCGGCGGACTCGACGTCGATCTCCCACTCGAAGGCCTGCCGAAGGAGCCTGATCCGGGCACGGCTCGCACTGCGGGGGTGGCGGGGGAGCGTCCACTCGACGGCGTCGCCAGGCTGAGTGATCATCAGAATCCTTGGGGGGGTGTACGGACGGCGTCACTCGCAAGGGCTGAGTTCGGCCATTTCACCCTTCAAGGGTCGGCAGACGGGCATAGCCTCGGCAGTAACACCGCATGTACAGCGACAGCTTGAACCGCCCTGTGACCAGGGCAGGGAGGGGCGCCGGGCGATGAGCACGCCGAAGGAGAACCCGATGTCCTGGAAGTACTGCGGCGATCAGCTCAAGCGGTGGCGCACTCGCGCGGGCGTGAGCCGGGAGAAGCTGGCCCAGGCGGCCTGCTACGACATCGAGAGCGTGCGGTCGATGGAGGCGGGGAGAAGGAGGCCGTCGCTCAAACTGCTGCAGGCTGCCGATGAGTTGTGCGACGCGAAGGGGATGCTGGTAGCAGCGACGGACTTCCTGCTGCCAGAGAAGTTTCCGCCCTACTTGCAGGGCTACACGGACGCTGAAGCCGACGCCATCGCGATCCACACATACGAGGCCCTGCTCATCCCTGGACTGCTCCAGACCGAGGAGTACGCCCGAGAGTTGATCAGCCACGCCTGCCCGCCGCTGGACAACGAAACGATCGAAGCTCGCGTCGCAGGCCGAATGCAACGCCAGGAGAAGCTGACGAACTCACCGACGGTGCTGTTCGGCTTCGTGATCTACGAAGCCGCGCTACGCGCAAAGGTGGGTAGTTCAAGCCTCATGAAGAAGCAGCTCTCGCACATCGTCGAGATGAACAGTCTGCGAAACGTCGCCATCCAGGTGCTCCCCGCGAACCGTGCGGCATACTCGGCCCTCACCGGCCCTATCGTCCTGCTGGAGACGGCCGACCATGAGCAACTGGCGTACGTGGAAGGGCACCGAACGGGCGTGCTGCACGCCGATCCGGACAGGGTCAACGTGATCACGCAGCGGCATGGCATGATCCGCATGCAGGCCCTCAGCACCGAGGAGTCCGTACAGTTCATCGGGAAAGTCTCGGAGGAGCTATGACCGCTGGAACCGAGTGGTTCAAGTCCAGCTACAGCAACGACGACGGCGGGAACTGCGTCGAGGTGGCCCCCTCCCCCTCCGCCGTCCACGTCCGGGACTCCAAGGACAAGGCCGGCCCTGTCCTCACCTTCTCCCCCGAGGCGTGGGCCGCCTTCATCGCCGAAGCTCAAGCCGCCGACGCCGAGTGACCCCTTAGTCGAATGGGTGGGTAACCACCTTCCAACCACCCCTGCACGCAGCACATATGACTAATCGTCACGACTTCACCACACCCCGTCGCGCCGTGTAGCGTGCCCACTAACGAAACAACCCCCGACCGGTGCTACCAACACCGAACGGGGGTCTGACCACCTCGATCGACTGACTAGGACTCGATCCTGTGGCTACCCACGACTCTACCGCCATGGCCTCCCCCGGATACGGCAAGCAGACCGCCCCGGGGGAACTCCCCCGGGCCGCTGACGACTTCGGGCACCTCCCGGCCCGCGAGGCGTACCTCGCCAGCCTGATCAGCCACCTCCCCGACGGCGCCGCGATGGACGTCAAGACCCTCGCCGTCATCAACCCCCTCTTCGGGCAGATGGCCGTCCGCACCGCCCTCAACAACCTCTCCACCGCAGGTCACCTGCGTCGCGTCCGCGAGCGCGTGAACGCCGACCGTCCGCAGTGGGTGTTCCGCACCTACTTCTCCCGGACGCCCCGCTCCGACGCCTGGTGGAACCACTTCATCGCCACCGGTGAGCCGCCGCAGGCACCCCAACCCCCCGAGGCGTCAACGGATTCGGCACCCGATCCCCCGGAAGAGCGCCGCCCCACCGCCTCCCCCGCTTACGCCGCCCTCGCCGGCCTCGGCATCGCGGACGCCCGTCTCCCGCTCTCCGCCGCCGACTGCGCGGCTCTCGAACCGCTCGCCGCCGAGTGGTTCGCCCGGGGCGCCACCCCGGCCCTCTTCACGGCCGCCCTCACCGCAGGCCTCCCGCCGGACGGCATCCACAGCCCGGCGGCCTTCACCCGCCGCCGCCTGCTCGACAAGCTGCCACCGGAACGCCCCACAGCCCCGCCCACGCCGGCCACCCCGCCCGTCACCGCCCGCATCGCCGAGTGCACCGACTGCCGCACCCCGTGCCGCCCGCACGCCCTCCTCGGCGGCCTCTGCCGCACCTGCCGCGGCACCCCCACAGCCCCGCCGCCGCCACACCGGCGCCTCTCCCCGGCCGCCGTTCGCGCACATGCCGCCCGCGTCCGCCAAGCAGTGATCACATCATCACGATCGTGAATATTCACAGGCCGGAGCGTGAACCTATGCAAAATCCCAAGGTGAACTAGGTTACAAACCTTGCAATCCAAGACGCCCGGTTTGCCCACATGCTGAGATCCGTGCAATAGTCAAGACATCGAGAACTTCGGCGGGCCCGACCTGGCACTGCCGACGCCCATCGCGCGACACGCACCCCCTTGGCCGCGCGATGACCTGCACGGGCCCCCACCGCCGACCACGGCGATACCGGGGGCCCTGCGCGTATCCGCGGCCGGAACCAGCCGCCTCAGCCCCGCTCGCGGACCTTCAGCTCGAACCAGACGCCCTTGCCCCGCGGCAGCAGGTCCGCACCCCACCGGTCCGCCAGGTCGTCGACGATCTTCAACCCGCGACCGCGCTCGTTCACCGGCCGGGGCTCGGCCAGGATCATGCAGGGCAGCGCCCTCGACGAGTCGCGGACCTCGATCCGCAGCCACCCGGGCTTGCGGCTGACGTGCAGTCCGATGGTGCGCCCGGCGGCGTGCCGCACCGCGTTGGCCACCAGCTCGCTGGTGAGCAACTCACCGGCCTCCAGGTGCTGGTGGAGCTCCCAGGACTCCAGGACGTTCAGGACCAGCCGACGGGCCACCGGGCCCGACTCCGGCCGGGACGGCAGCCGCACCTCGTTCGGCGCGGACTGGTCGCACAGTCTGCCGGAGTACATCTCCTGAAGTTCCGCGGAACTGAGCCGCTCCAACGCCGAGAGCGCACCCTGAACGTCGATCCACGACGCCTCCGCGACCCTGCCGGCCGCGGGAACCGATGACTGATCTGTTTCGCCCCAACCCGCCATGCGGTCCATCATTGCGGAACGCAAGCGGCCGCGTACGGACAATGAGCAAACGATCTCCCCCGAGTCGGCATATGCCCGGTGCAAGCCTGCGCCCGAAAAGCGTCAACCCGGGCCGACCGAAGTCAAGCCCGGGTTGACAGCGAACCGCCCCTACCTGGGGGTTACCACTGGCTCCACGGCAGGTTCCAGCCGCTCAGCCCGTTCGCCGGGTCGAGCGTCTCCTTCTTGACGGAGTTCTTCACGGTCACGACGTCCCCGACCAGCGTGCTCGCGTAGAACTTGCCCATCGAGCTGGACTCGCTGCCGCCCTTGACGTCCTTCAGGCCCACGCAGCCGTGGCTGACGTTGTCCTCGCCGAAGGCGGAGCCGCTCCAGTAGTTGCCGTGCACGTACGTCCCGCTGGTGGTCAGCCGGATCGAGTGCGGCACCATCAGGTCGTACGGCGAGCCGGTCATGCCGGGCAGGGTGCTGGACTGCATCCGCACCGTGTCCTCCTTGGCCATGACCACCATGGTGCCGTTCCAGGTGGGGTGTGCGTCCGACCCGGAGGTGATGTCGATGTCGCTCGACTGCCCGTCCCGGACCACCGTCATCTTGTGCGCGGCGGCGTCAACCGTCGAGACCTGCGATCGCCCGATCGTGAAGGGCTCGTCCCGGTCCGTGCCGTACACCCCGGGGGCGATCTCCACGCTCTTGAGGTGGTAGTGCACGGTCACCTTGGTGCCCGGCTTCCAGTAGTTCTCCGGACGGAAGTCCAGCCGACGGTCGTCGAACCAGTGACCCTTGACCACGGTGCCGTCGCTGGCCTCGAACACGATGCCCTTCAGCACCGCGTCCTTGTTCTTGACGTCCTTGCTGAAGTCCACCGAGACGATCATGCCGACGCCGTAGGTGGCGTCGTTGTCCACGTTGTCGGAGGCCTTGGCGAGCGCCGCCGGGGTCAGCGTGGTGAAGCTGCTGTCCGCCTCGGCGACCGCGCCGTTGGCGTCCGCCGCCATCGCGCTGACCTGGTAGGCGGTGCCCACCGAGAGCCCTGCGGACGGGGTCCAGCTGGAGCCGTCCGCGGCGATCGTGCCGGGGACCTCCTTGCCGGTCTTGTCGCTCACCTTGACGGTGGTCAGCTTGCCGCCCGTCGCACCGATCTTGAGCGCGCCCGGGGCGACGTCCACCGAGCCGCTCTTCGGCTCGATGCTCACCGCGGCCGTGGACACCTTCGGCGCCGAACCCGCCGCACTCGCCGAACCGCCCGGCGCCGCGGACGCGGAAGCGCCCGCACCGGCCCCCAGATCGGCCTTGGCGGCACCGCTCCCGCTGCCACCCCCGCTGCCACCGCTGCACGCGGCGGTCAACGCCATCGCCCCGCCGACCAGACCGACGGCCACCACCCTGCGTATCGACTTCAAAGCCGATTCCCTCCCTTGCTCCCCGCGGTCACGACGGACCCGACCCATAGATGTGCCGAGCCATCGGAAAGGTTGCGCCATTCGAGGGGCTTTCTGCCCCGAAAACCGAGCGGCCCGACCACCCCAACGGGTGAGTCCGGGCCGCCCGTACAGAACTCCGGGCCTACCAGTTGGCCCAGCCGATGTTCCAGCCGCCCAGCCCGTTGGAGGGCGAGACGGTCTTCTCCTTGCTGTTCACGACCTTCACCACGTCGCCGACCATCGAGTCGTTGTAGAACTTGCCGGCCACCGAGGAGTCGCTGCCGCCCTGCATGTCCTGCATCGAGATGCAGCCGTGGCTGCCGTTGAGGTTGCCGAACGGCATGCCCTTGTACCAGTAGTTGCCGTGCACGAAGGTGCCGGTGGTGGTCAGCCGCATCGCGTGCGGCACGTCCGGGATGTTGTACTCGCCGCCCAGATTGACGGTGCGCGAGTCCATGTGGGTGACCTTCTCCTTGGACATCACCACCATGACCCCGCTCCAGGACGGCGTCGCGTCCGCGCCCATGGTGACCGGCAGGACGGTGCTCTTGCCGTCCCGCTCGACCGTCATCTTGTGGGTCTTGGCGTCGGCGGTCGAGACCATCGACCGGCCGATGGTGAACGGTTCGTCCTTGTCCACGTCGCCGTAGACGCCCGGCGCCACCTCGACGCTCTTCAGCCGGTACTTGACGGTCACCTTGGTGCCCGGCTTCCAGTAGTTCTCCGGGCGGAAGTCCACCCGGCGGTCGTCGAACCAGTGACCCTTGACCACGGTGCCGTCACTGGCCTCGACGGTGATGCCCTTCAGCACCGCGTCCTTGTTCTTGACGTCCTTGCTGAAGTCCACCGAAACGATCATGCCGACGCCGTAGGTGGCACCGTCGGCGATGTTGTCGTTGGTGGAGATCTTCTTCGCCGGCGTCAGCGTGGTGAACGAGGTGGTCGACGCGGCCACCAGCCCGGCGTCGTCCTTCGCCTGCGCGTTCACCTTGTACGTCATGCCGACGGCGAGCGCCGCCGCGGGCTTCCAGCCGGTGCCGTCCGGGGCGATCGCGCCCTCGACCGGCTTGCCGTTCTTGTCGGTCACCTCGACCGCGGTCAGCTTGCCCTTGGAGACGGAGACCTGGAGCGCGTTCGGCGCGACGTCCTGGGCGCCGTCCTTCGCCGACACCGAGAGCACGGCCGCCGAGGTCTTCGGCGCGGCGTCGCCGCCGCCCGGAGCGGCCGTCCCGTTCGCGTCCGCCGACGCCGGCGCCGTCGCCGCCGCGTCACCCGAACTGCTGCCCTTGTCGTCGTTGCACGCCGCGGTGAGCAGCAGCACGCTGCCCATGACCAGTGCCATCGCACCCCTGCGCCCGCCGGTGCGTATCGCGGCGCCGACCGTCTTCCCCGTCTTCACGGAATCTCCCCTCGCGGTACTCACTCACTTGACGCGATGGGCGTCCCGAAGAGTTGCACCGGGTCCCGATCTTTCGCGTCGGGCCCGACGCGCCGGAGCAGGATAGCCGGGCCCCCCGAGCGACTCTCCGGGGGGCCACGGGAACCCGCCCTACCGCAGCGCGCTCCCCGCCACCCACTGGTCCCACGGCACGTTCCAGCCGTTCAACCCGTTCGACGGCGGCACGAAGTCCCCGGCCGAGGCCCGCACCTCCAGCACGTCCCCCGGGATGGTGTGCTCGAACAGCCACCCCGCCGGGGTGTCCTTGCCCGTGCCGCCCTTGGTGTCGGCCAGGCCGATGCAGCCGTGGCTGGTGTTGGCGGTGCCGAACACCCCCGGGTCGGCCCAGTAGTTGCCGTGCAGGAAGGTGCCCGAGGTGGTCAGCCGCATCGCGTGCGGGACGTCCTTGATGTCGTACTCGTCGCCCATCCCGACGGTCTGCGAGTTCATCCGGGTCAACTTGTACTTCTCCGACACCACCATCACCCCCCGGTAGGTGGAGTGCTCGGGACTGCCCCCGGAAACCTTGAGCACCTTCACCACCTTGCCGCCTGCCCCGGCCCGGACGGTCAGCGTATGCGCGTCCAGGTCCACGGTGGACACCTGCGCCCGGCCCACCGTGAAGTGCCGGTCCCGGTTCTGGCTCCCGAACTCCCCCGGCGCGCCCTGCACGTCCTTGAGCCGCAGCGCCACCGTCACCTTGGTGCCGGCCGCCCAGTACTGCTGCGGGCGGACGTCCAGCCGCTGGTTGCCGAACCAGTGCGCGGCCACCGGCACCGGCGGATCCGCGGTCACCCGCACGGCCCGCTCCACCGCCGCCCGGTCGCCGATCGGACGACTGAACCGCAACGAGACCGGCATCCCCACCCCCACCGTGGCCCCGTCCTCCGGCGTGAAGAACGCCACGAAGGTGTGCGCCCGGGCCACCGTCGAGAACTCCGAGTGCTGGGCCGCCCGCTGCCCCTGGTCGTCCTCCGCGACCGAGTCCAACGTGAAGGCCGTCCCCAACGGCAACGCCCCCTCCGGCGACCACGAGGCCCCGTCCGCACCGATCACCCCCGGCAGCTCCACCCCCTTCGCATCCGCCAACCGCACGGACACCAGACGCCCCTGACTCACACTCACCCGCACCGGCCCCTCCGGCGCCACATCCTGCGCCCCGTCCGCCGGCAACGCCGCCAACACCGCCCGCGACGGCGCCGGAGGCGGCGTCCGCACCCCACCCCCCACCGCATCCCCCGCCGGCACCCCCACCGACCCCCCACACCCACTCACCACGGCCAGACAGCACACCCCCGCCGCCACCCGCCGCGCCCACACCCCAACTCGGCGCCGCATCCCGGGGCCTCCCACTGTTCACGTCCGACGCCTGGAACACCGGACTCCGGGCACAACGACCCCGCACCACCCCGGGATACGCCCCTACCACCCCCACCACAGGAACCACCCCACCCTCCGTCGGCGCGCGGGCAACGCACGCGCGCCCACCACCCACCTCCTCCCCCACCCGACCAAGGCGAGAGGGACGCGCTGCGGGAGGGGGCGGTGGAGGGGGTGGCTGCGGAGAGGGGCGTAACGGGTGATTTTCAGACCGCCAACGGCGCCCAACAACTCCCCCACAGAGTCGGCGGTCGGAAAATCATCCAGCCCCCGGAGCGGCCACCCCCGGAACCGCCCCCGGCGTCACCCACCCTCCCGAGAGCCCCCCGAAGCCCCCAGCCCCGCGCAGCGGCCTGCTTCCCCGTCCCACATTCCGGGAAAGAAAAGGTGAACGGGGCCCGGGACCCCCCGTTCAGGGAGGGTACGACCATGGCCTCACGTCAGGAGCCGGAAGCCGAGGCACGGCCGGGCAGCTGGCAACCCCTGGGCGCCCGCTTCCGCCCGACCGGCCCAAGCGCCGCAGGTACAGGCACAAGCACAGGCGAAGGAACCAACTTCGCCCTATGGGCCCCCGGCGCCGAAGCCGTCGACCTGTGCCTGTTCGACGAGGACGGAACCGAGCACCGCCACCGCCTCCCCGAGCAGGACCTCCAGGTCTGGCACGGCTTCCTCCCCGGCGTCCGCCCCGGCGCCCGCTACGGCTTCCGGGTGCACGGCCGCTGGGACCCGTGGACGGGCGCCCGCTGGAACCCCGCGAAGCTGCTGCTCGACCCGTACGCCCGCGCCGTCGACGGCTGCTACACCTCCCACGACGCGGCCTGCTCCGCCGTCCGCAACTGGCCGGAGGCCGACGTCGCCGACACCGTCCGCGACAACCGCGACTCCGCCCCGTACGTACCCAGATCCGTGGTCGTCCACGATGACGACGACTGGTACGACGACCACCGCCCGAAGACCCCCTGGGCCGAGACGGTCCTCTACGAACTCCACGTCCGCGGCTTCACCATGTGCCACCCCGACATCCCCCCGCACCTGCGCGGCACCTACGCCGGCCTGGCCCACCCCGCCGCGATCGCCCACCTCACCCGCCTCGGCGTGACGGCCGTCGAGCTGCTGCCGGTGCACCAGTACGCCAGCGAGGACCACCTCCAGGCCCGCGGCCTGGTCAACTACTGGGGCTACAACACGGTCGGCTACTTCGCCCCGCACGCCGGCTACTCGGCCTCGGGCTCCCGCGGCGGCCAGGTCGGCGAGTTCAAGCGGATGGTCCGCGCCCTGCACGCCGCCGGGATCGAGGTGATCCTGGACGTGGTGTTCAACCACACCGCCGAGGGCGCCGAACTCGGCCCCGCACTCTCGCTCCGCGGCATCGACAACGCCGCCTACTACCGCCTGTCCCCGCACCGCCCGCGCGGCTACGCCGACTACACCGGCTGCGGCAACACCCTGGACACCCGCCACCCGCAGGTGATCCGGCTGATCACCGACTCGCTGCGCTACTGGGTCTCCGAGATGGGCGTGGACGGCTTCCGCTTCGACCTCGCGGCCGCCCTGACCCGGGCGAGCGACGCCGTCGACATGGAGCACCCGTTCCTCGCCGCGGTCTCCCAGGACCCCCTGCTCAGCCGGGTGAAGCTGATCGCCGAACCGTGGGACGTCGGCCCGGGCGGCTACCAGGTCGGCGCCTTCCCCCCGCTGTGGGCCGAGTGGAACGACAAGTACCGCGACACCGTACGGGACTTCTGGCGCGGCGCCCGCCCGGACGTGCGCGAGCTCGGCTACCGGCTGGCCGGTTCCTCGGACCTCTACCAGCGCGGCGGCCGCCGCCCGTACGCCTCGGTCAACTACGTGACGGCGCACGACGGTTTCACCCTGCGCGACCTGGTGTCCTACGACCGCAAGCACAACGAGGCCAACGGCGAGGCCAACCGGGACGGCACGGACGACAACCGCTCCTGGAACCACGGCACCGAGGGCGAGACCACCGACCCGGAGGTGAACGCCCTGCGGCTGCGCCAACTGCGCAACCTGACGGCCACCTTGCTGCTCTCCGCAGGCGTCCCGATGATCACCGCCGGGGACGAGCTGGGCCGCACCCAGGGCGGCAACAACAACGCCTACTGCCAGGACGGCGAGGTCAGTTGGCTGGACTGGTCGCTGCTGGACGACCCGCGCTGGCGGGGGCTGTGCGAACTGACCGCCCGGCTGGTCCGGCTGCGCCGGGCCCATCCGGTGCTGCGCCGGCGGGCGTTCTTCTCCGGCCGGGCCGCCGTCCCCGGCGGGCAGCCGGACCTCGCCTGGTTCACCCCGCTCGGCAAGGAGATGACCGAGGCGGACTGGTTCGGCCCCACGGCCTGCCTCGGCATGCTGCTGTCCGGCACCGCGATGTCCGAACGGGACGACGCCGGGCTCCCGTTGGCCGACGACAGCTTCCTGCTGCTGCTCAACTCGGGCCACGAACCGGTCGCGTTCACCCTGCCCGGCGAACCCTGGGCCGCACCGGAGGCCGCCTACGAGACGGTGCTGGACACCGCCGCCGCGGGCACGGGCGAGCCGTACCCGCGGGGCGCGGTGGTGCTGGGCGCGCGCTCACTGCAACTGCTGCGCGCCCCCACCCGGGCCTCCCAGGTCAGCTGAACGGGTTGCTGACCTCGACGTTCTCCAGGACGCCGAGCGCGTCCGGCACCAGCACCGCCGCCGAGAAGTAGGCGCTCACCAGGTAGGAGGAGACCGCCTGCTCGTTGATCCCCATGAAGCGGACGTTCAGGCCCGGCTCGACCTCGTCCGGGATGCCGACCTGGGTGAGGCCGACCACGCCCTGGTTGTCCTCGCCGACCCGCATCGCGATGAACGAGGTGGTCTGGTTGTCCGCCACCGGGATCTTGCCGCAGCTGAAGATCGGCACCCCGCGCCAGACCGGCCGCTGCTTGCCGAGGACGTCGACCGTGCCCGGGTAGACGCCGCGCTTGTTGCACTCCCGCTCGAAGGCGGCGATGGCCCGCGGGTGGGCGAACAGGTAGTCGGTGTCGCGGCGCATGGCGAGCAGCTCGTCCAGGTCGTCCGGGGTGGGCGCGCCGGAGTGGGTCTGGATCCGCTGGTCGAAGTCGGCGTTGCTGAGCAGCCCGAACTCCGGGTTGTTGATGAGCTCGTGCTCCTGCCGCTCGCGCAGCGCCTCGATGGTCAGCCGCAGCTGCTCCTCGGTCTGGTTCATCGGCTGGTTGTAGAGGTCGGCGACCCGGGTGTGCACCTTGAGGACGGTCTGCGCGACGCTCAGCTCGAACTCGCGCGGCTCCAGCTCGTAGTCCACGAAGGCGCCGGGCAGGTCGTACTCGCCCTGGTGGCCGGCCGAGAGGTCGATCTCCGCCTCGCCGTGGGCGTTCTGCGCCTGGGCTGCGTCGGTGGCGAAGCCCAGCAGCTGCTCGCGCAGCGTCGCGGAGCGGTCGATCAGGTCCTGGAGCCCGGCCGCGTCCAGCGCCATGGCGACGCCGGCGGTGGCGGCCTTCACGGTGTACGACCAGGTGCCGCCGGGCTCGGTGATCACCTCGTCGCCGACGTGGTCGCCGTCCGCGAGGGTGCCGAGCACGGTCTCCTCGCCGTACTTGCCGGTGCCGATCCGGTCGACCTTGCCGTGGGCGATCAGGAACACCTCGGCGATCGGCGTCCCCTCCTGCACCAGGACGTCACCCGGCCCGAAGTCCCGCTGCACGAAGCGGCGGGCCAGCTCGGCCAGCACCTCCTCGTCCTCGAATCCGCGCAGCGCCGGCACCTCGGTCAGCGAGGGCGCGATCACCGTCACCGTGGAACCGGTCTTGGCGAAGGCCACCCGGCCCCGCCCGGTGGCGTAGCTGAGGCGACGGTTGACCCGGTACGTACCCGCGCTGACCTGCACCCAGGGCAGCATCTTGAGCAGCCAGCGGGAGGTGATCTCCTGCATCTGCGGCTTCGACTTGGTGGTCGTCGCCAGGTTGCGGGCGGCGGTGGTGCTGAGGCTGAGCTGGGCCCTCACCCGCACGGTTGCGGAGCCGGGGCCGGGCGTGGGCTCGGTGTCGACCGTCATGTCCACACTCCTGTCACTCGCTTGTCAATGAGCATCCGTCAGGAGATGTAATCGGCCGTTCGGCAGGCGCCCGCAAGAGGCGCGCGGCGCACTCCTCCCTGCACGAACGGCAGCGCACGCCCCGCAGCGCGCCCGCGCCCCGCCCTTACGGGTGGCCGGTTCTCGGCGGCCGTCACTGACAGGGGCGAAAAACCGGATGAGAAATGACGGGCTCTCTGCCTACCCTCACCGCGATGGCCGAGAACAGACAAGACTCCGACCGCACGACCGGGCGCCGCCACTCCACGGTCCGCTCGCTGCTGCGCCTGTGGCCCTACGCCCGGGCCGTCCGCGGCCGGCTCGTGCTCTCGGTGTCGGCCGCCACGCTCGCCATGCTGAGCACCCTGGCCGTCCCGGTGGTGCTCGGCCGGATCGTCGACGGCCCGCTCGCAGACCACGACCTCCACGCCCTGTGGCCGCCGGTCGGCCTGCTGCTGCTCCTCGGACTGGTCGAGGCCGCACTGTTCTACACCCGCCGGGTGGTCCTGTCCCGCCCGCTGGGCCGGCTGGAGGCGGCCATGCGCGCCGACCTCTACGCCAAGCTCCAGCGGCTGCCGGTCTCCTTCCACGACCGCTGGGGCTCCGGCCAGATGCTCTCCCGGGCCACCACCGACATGAACGCCATGCGGCTCTTCCTGGCCTTCCCGCTGGTGTTCCTGGTCGTCAACTCGGTGACGTTCCTGGCCGGCACGATGCTGATGTTCGCCCAGGACTGGCGGCTCGCCCTGATCGTCCTGCTGCCCGCCGCGCCGCTGCTGGTGCTCACCCGGCGCTTCGAGTCCGGCTACTCGGTCACCGCCCGGCTCGCCCAGGACCAGAACGGCGACCTCGCCACCGTGGTCGAGGAGTCGGTGCTCGGCATCCGCATCCTCAAGGCCTTCGGCCGGCACCGCTCGATGGCCGAGCACTTCCGCGCACAGTCCCACCGGCTGCGCCGCACCGAGCTGCGCAAGGCCCACCAGCTCGCCAACCTGTGGGCGGTGATCGTCGGCCTGCCGGAGATCGCCCTGGGCTGCGCCCTGGCCGTCGGCGCCTACCTGGTCGCCCACGACGAGCTGAGCGCCGGCACCCTGGTCGCCTTCCTATCCACCGCGCTCGCCCTGCGCTGGCCGGTCGAGTCGCTCGGCTGGCTGCTCGCCTACGCCAACGAGGCCGCCACCGCCACCGACCGGTTCTTCGAGGTCATCGACGAGCCCGAACCCGCCGACCCGGTCCCCGCCGGGGCGCCCTCCGAAGCGTCCGCCGGCCCGGACGGCATCCGCTTCACCGGCGTCCGCTTCCGCTACCCCGACGCCCCCGACGGCACCCCCGACCTGCTGGCCGGCATCGACCTGCACGTCCGCAGCGGCGAGACGATGGCCCTGGTCGGCGCCACCGGCAGCGGCAAGACCACGCTCACCGCGCTGCTCCCCCGGCTGTACGAGGCCACCGGCGGCCGGATCACCCTGGACGGCCGGGACATCGCCGAGCTGCCCCGGGAGGAGCTGCGCGCCCTCGTCGCGGTCGCCTTCGAGGAGCCCACCCTGTTCTCCGCGACCGTCCGGGAGAACGTCCTGATGGGCGCCCCCGGCGCGGACGACCGGCAGCTGGCCTCCGCCCTCGCCACCGCCCAGGCCGGCTTCGTCGAGAAGCTCCCGGCCGGAGTGGAGACCGAGGTCGGCGAGCAGGGCCTGAGCCTGTCCGGCGGCCAGCGCCAGCGCCTCGCCCTGGCCCGCGCCGTGGTCGGCGACCCGCCCTTCCTGGTCCTGGACGACCCGCTCTCCGCACTCGACGTGCACACCGAGGCGCTGGTCGAACGGGCGCTGCGCGAGGTGCTCGGCACCACCACCGCCCTGGTGGTCGCCCACCGCCCCAGCACGGTGCTGCTCGCCGACCGGGTCGCGGTGCTCGCGGACGGCCGGATCGAGGCCGTCGGCACCCACCAGGAGCTGCTCCGGGACTGCCCCCGCTACCGCGAACTGATGTCGGGCGAGGCCGCCCTGGTCCCCGAGGGCCGCTTCGTCCTCGAGAAGGGGCCCTCTCGATGACCACCACCGTCGAGCCCACCGAGGCCGAATCCGCCGCCTCCGGCGCCTCCGCCGAGGAGGAGCTGCCCCCGCCCCCGGCGGACGAGGAGGACATCCCCGTCCCGCCCGGCGCGCCGCGGGCGCTGCTGCGCTCGCTGCTCGGCCCGCACCGGGCCCGGATCGCCGTCGCGATGGTGGTGATCCTGGTCCAGCAGGCCGCCCTGCAGTCCGGCCCGCTGCTGGTCGCGGTGGCGATGGACCGCGGCATCCCGGCGCTGCGCGCCCACGACTCCGGGCCGCTGGTCGCGGTGGTCGCCGGCTACCTCTTCTGCGCCCTGCTCAGCCCGGTGCTGCAGTGGGTGTTCATCAAGATCAGCGCCCGGGTGAACCAGGACGTCCTGCTGGACCTGCGCGGCCGGATCTTCCGGCACGCCCAGCGGCTCAGCCTGGACTTCCACGAGCGCTACACCTCGGGCCGGATCATCTCCCGGGCCACCAGCGACATCGACGCGCTGCGCGAACTGCTCTCCGAGGGCCTCCAGGAGCTGCTGACGGTCTTCCTGTCGGTCTGCTACATCTCGGTGCTGCTGCTGGTGCTGGACTGGCGGCTGGGCCTGGCCTCGCTGACGGCCTTCCTGCCGCTGGCGCTGATCGCCCACTCCTTCCGCACCCGCTCGCGCCGGGTCTACCGCCGCTCGCGGACGGCCGCCGCCTCGATGATCGTGCGGTTCACCGAGACCATGAACGGCATCCGCCCGGTGCAGGCCTTCCGCCGCGAGAAGGCCAACGACGCCGCCTTCTCGGTGGTCAACCGGCAGGCCTCGACGGCCAACGCGGAGGGCTTCCTGGAGCTCGCCCGGTACGTCGGCCTCTCCCGCGCCACCGCCAACGTCTGGTTCACCGGCATCGTGCTGCTGGGCGCCTACCTGGTCGCCGACGACGCGCTGGAGCTGGGCGTGCTGACCGCCTTCGCGCTCTACCTGCGCCGCCTGTTCGACCCGATCGACCAGCTGGCGATGTTCCTGAACAGCTACCAGGCCGCCGCCGCGGCCCTGGAGAAGATCGCCGGCCTGCTCGCCCACGAGCCGACCGTCGCCGAGCCGGCCGAGCCGGTGGCGTTGCCCCGGGCCACCTCCAAGGGCCGTGAAGTCTCGTTCGAGCGGACCCGCTTCGCCTACCGCACCGGCAAGGAGGTGCTGCCGCCCTTCGACCTGCTGATCCCGGCCGGGCAGACGGTCGCGGTGGTCGGTGCGACCGGCGCCGGCAAGTCGACGGTCGCCAAGCTGCTGGCCCGCTTCTACGACCCGACCGAGGGCCGGATCCGGCTGGACGGCGTGGACCTGCGCGACCTCGCCACCCCGGAGCTGCGGCGCGGGGTGGTGATGGTGACCCAGGAGTCCTTCCTGTTCTCCGGCACCGTCGCCGAGAACATCGCGATCGGCCGCCCCGGCGCCGGCCGCGCCGAGGTCGAGCGGGCCGCCCGGGAGATCGGCGCGTACGAGTTCATCGCCGCGCTCCCGGACGGCTTCGACACCGACGTGCGCAAGCGCGGCGGCCGGATCTCCGCCGGGCAGCGCCAGTTGGTCGCCTTCGCCCGCGCCCTGCTGGCCGACCCGGCCGTGCTGATCCTGGACGAGGCGACCAGCTCCCTGGACGTGCCCGGCGAGCAGGCCGTGCAGCGGGCCATGCGCACGGTGCTGGCCGGCCGCACGGCGGTGATCATCGCGCACCGGCTGTCCACCGTGGAGATCGCCGACCGGGTGCTGGTGATGGACCAGGGCCGGATCGTCGAGGACGGCTCCCCGCGGGAGCTGATCGACGGTGCGGGCCGTTTCGCCACCCTGCATCGTGCTTGGCGGGACAGCCTGGTGTAAGAAAGGGCCTGGCCGAAGGGCCGCACAGTTGTGCCCGTCCGGGTGCGCCGTCACGCACCCGGGCGGGCCTCTCCCTTTCCCAGGCCGGGGCCGATTCCCGGAGTCAGTTCACGGTCACCACGTAGTCGGTGTGCCAGTCCGGCGAGGGGCGGTCCTCCACCGCGGCCACCACGTCGAGCGTGCCGCCCGGCAGCACCTGCCCGGCGACGGCCGAGGAGTCGATCACCACGGCCGGGTCGATGAAGACCGCGTCGTGGTACCGCGGCCCGCTCGGGTAACGGCAGGTCAGGGTGCGCGGCCCGGTGGCGTTGCAGTTGTACGGGGGCGTGCCGGTCAGCGTGGTGTGCTCGGGCACGGTGATCGCCAGGTCGACCGGGTGGCGCGAGTACGAGGGCCCGGCGTTGTAGACCCACAGCGGCAGGTCGATGGTCGCCCCGGGGGCGCCGGTGAGGTCGCCGGGCTGCGGGACGGGGTGCCCGGCCTGCCAGGCCGAGGAGGCGCCGACCATGAAGTGGGCCCGGGTGTCGGCGGTGGTGAGGCTGTACGGGGTGGTGTGGCCGGACTGGTCCGGGTCGCCCGGGTAGAAGGCCTGGACGTCACCGCTGACGGTGAGGAAGGACTCGGTGATCGGCGCGACGTACAGCGCCAGCCGCTCGACCGAGCTCGCCCCGGGCGCCAGCCCGGCCGGGATCTTGTAGGAGCTGCCGGTCCCGAAGTAGGTCAGGGCGACGGCCGGATCGGCCGACTGCACCACGCCCGGCGAGGAGAAGTGCACCACCACCAGGGTGTCGTCGGTGGTGGTGGCCGGGCCCCGGTTGGTGACCTTCACCTCCAGGGTCCCGGTCTCACCCGGGACCACCGGGTCCTGCGGCGGGCAGACCTCCAGCGACAGCGCCGCGGTCGCCGGTGGCGCCGCGAGGGGGGCGGTGGCGGCCTGGGCCGGCCAGGCCGTGAGGAGGACGGAGAGCGCGGCCAGGGCGGCGGCGCGCAGGGTTCGCATCATGAGCTTCACGCTCCCCCCGCCCACCACTCGCCGCCCACCACTCGGGGCAAGCGGGTGACTGCCGCCCGCAGCGACGGCGGACGGCAGTCACCCGTTCCGGGGCTCAGCGCAGCAGCCCGGCGTCCATCCCGGTCGACTCGGCGGGGAGGGCGACCAGCCCAGGTTCGGCCGGCGAGGCCAACCGGGGGTGCGCGGGCAGCACCCGCACGGTGTAGCCGAACGGGCCGGTGCGGTCGAGCTCCAGCGCGCCCTCGTAGCGGGTGCGGCCGTCCAGGTCCGGTCCGCCGACCGGCTTGAGGGCGAGCACCGCGGCGTCCGAGATGCCGTCCGTCTCGTCGACCCGGCCGGAGACCACCTGCACCTCGACGTCGCCCGGCTCCAGCGCGCCGAGCGCGACCTGGACCCGCAGCGCCAGCGAGCTGCCCAGCTCCTGCGCCTCGGCCGGGCAGTCCGCCTCGACGTGCTCGACCCGCACCCCCGGCCAGCCGTCCCGGACCTTGGCCTTCCAGCCGGCCAGCTCCCGGGCGGCCGCGTGGTCGCCGACCGCCAGCTCCCGCTGGGCCAGCGCCGCCGGGGCGTACAGCTGCTCCACGTACTCGCGGACCATCCGCCCGGCCAGCACCTTGGGCCCGAGGGTGACCAGGGTGTGCCGGACCATGGCGATCCAGCGGTGCGGCAGCCCGTCGTCGCCCCGGTCGTAGAACCGGCCGGCGACCTGTTCCTCGATCAGGTCGTACAGCGCGGCGGCCTCGATGTCGTCGCGCCGCTCGGCCTCGCTGCTCTCCGGGTCGAGTACGCCGGCGCTCTCGTCGGCGGTGGGGATCGCCCAGCCGTTCTGGCCGTCGTACCACTCGTCCCACCAGCCGTCCAGGACGGACAGGTTGAGGCAGCCGTTGAGCGCGGCCTTCATCCCGGAGGTGCCGCAGGCCTCCAGCGGGCGCAGCGGGTTGTTCAGCCAGACGTCGCAGCCCGGGTAGAGGTGCTGGGCCATCGCCATGTCGTAGTCCGGCAGGAAGACGATCCGGTGGCGCACCGTCGGGTCGTCGGCGAAGGCGACCATCTGCTGGATCAGCCGCTTGCCGCCGTCGTCGGCCGGGTGGGCCTTGCCGGCGACCACGATCTGCACCGGCCGGGTGGGGTGCAGCAGCAGGGCGCGCAGCCGGGCCGGGTCGCGCAGCATCAGGGTGAGCCGCTTGTACGAGGGCACCCGGCGGGCGAAGCCGATGGTGAGCACGTCGGGGTCGAGCACCGAGGAGACCCAGCCGAGCTCGGCCTCGCCGGCCCCGCGCTGGCGCCAGGAGGCGCGCAGCCGGCGGCGGGCCTCGTCGACCAGCTGGGCGCGCAGGCTGCGGCGCAGGTCCCAGATCTCGGTGTTGCCGATCCGCTCCAGGCCGGTCCAGCGCTGGGTCTCGCCGGTGGTCATCGCCTCCTCGGCGCGTTCGGCGCCGATCTCGGCGGCGCCCAGGCGCACCACGGCCGGGTCGATCCAGGTGGCGGCGTGCACCCCGTTGGTGATCGAGGTGATCGGCACCTCGGCGGGGTCGAAGCCGGGCCAGAGGCCGTTGAACATCGAGCGGCTGACCTCGCCGTGCAGGGTGGAGACCCCGTTGGCGCGCTGGGCGAGCCGCAGGCCCATGGCGGCCATGTTGAAGAGCTTCGGGTCCCCGCCGGGCCAGGTCTCGGCGCCGAGCGCGAGCACCGGCTCGACCGGGACGCCGGGCAGCGCGGCGTCGCCGCTGAAGTGGCGGGCGACCAGCTCGCGGTCGAAGCGGTCGATGCCGGCCGGGACGGGCGTGTGGGTGGTGAACAGGGTGCCGGCCCGGACGGACTCCAGGGCGGCGGCGAAGTCGAGGGCTTCGATGTCACAGCCGGCGGCCCCTTCGGCGGCCCGGTCGGCGACCAGTTCGCGGATCCGCTCGACGCCGAGGAACCCGGCGTGGCCCTCGTTGGTGTGGAAGACCTCGGGGGCGGGGTGCCCGGTGAGCCGGCAGTAGGCGCGCACGGCCCGGACGCCGCCGATGCCGAGCAGCATCTCCTGGAGCAGCCGGTGCTCGCTGCCGCCGCCGTAGAGCCGGTCGGTGACGTCGCGCTCGGCGGGCGAGTTGGCCTCGATGTCGGAGTCGAGCAGCAGCAGCGGGACCCGCCCGACCTGGGCCTTCCAGATGTGCGCGGCGAGGGTGCGGCCGCCGGGCAGGGCGAGGTCGACCCGGGTGGGGGTGCCGTCGGCCTCCCGGAGCAGGCTGACGGCCAGTTCGTCCGGGTCCAGCAGGGGGTAGCGCTCCTGCTGCCAGCCGTCCCGGTCGAGGGACTGCCGGAAGTAGCCGTGCCGGTAGAACAGCCCCACGCCGATGATCGGGACGCCGAGGTCGCTGGCGGCCTTGAGGTGGTCGCCGGCCAGGATGCCGAGGCCGCCGGAGTACTGGGGCAGCGCGGCGGCGATGCCGTACTCGGGCGAGAAGTAGGCGACGGCGGCGGGCGGCGGGGTGGCTCCGCCGTCCGGCCGGCCCTGGTACCAGCGCGGGCCGGTGAGGTACTCGCGCAGGTCGTCGGCGAGGTCGCCGAGTCTGCGCAGGAACCGCCGGTCGGCGGCGAGCGCGGCGAGCCGGGCGGCCGGGACCTCCCCGAGCAGCCGCACCGGGTCCTCGCCGGTCGCGGCCCAGACCTCCGGGTCCACGGACCGGAAGAGGTCCCTGGTCTCGGGGTGCCAGGACCAGCGCAGGTTGAGGGCCAGCTCGTGCAACGGCTGGAGTTGTTCGGGCAGGACGGTGCGGACGGTGAATCTGCGGATTGCCTTCACAGCGGTGAAGCGTAGCCGCGTCGCTCGGTCTGACTACGGGTCAAGTGGACTATTGGGCATCCGTTCGGCCTATTGATGAGATCGCATTCGGCGCATTGGTCTGCACGGGGGGCGCGCGAGGCGCACATTTCCGGGCTTCGCGCTACCAATGCGTGAACTCTGCGGAACAGATCCATTTCCGGCTGATCCCCGACTCCGGACAAAACCCGAAAGTACTGTCGTACCGCTGCGAAAACCTTGTCGCCGGTGCGAGGATGGCCGAAGGTCGTTGATGCCGCGGGGACAACGACGACGGGTGGCCGTCCCCCGTGGAGCAGCACGTCCGAATCCTTTTCGCGTTGATCGTTCCCCTTCTCCCTTAGCCCGTTCGGCGCTCCTCGCGCACCGGCGCGTGTCCTCGCGCACGGTCGGCTCGTTCACGGGTCGACCGGCCCGTCCGGGGGCGCGCCCCCGGAGGCGTGCGCCGGAACGCGCACCGGTTCCGGGACGCCCCGCCACCGGTTCGGCGGGCGCCGGGCAGGTTGCCGGGGACAGCGGCGCGGGCAGGCTCCGGTCGCACGTCCACCCCACCCAGCAGTCCTCCCGGTACTCCCCCGGCCCGCCCCCGGCCCGCGGGAGCTGCCGCTGATCTCGGGCAGGAGTTTGGCATGCACGGCGACACGCGGGACCAGTCCACACCGGTGGCGGACACCGTCGACGCAGCGGTCGCGGAATCCGCCGGACGGATGGATTCTGACACTCGGACAGACCCGGCGATGCCGTCGCCCAGGGTGTCCGGCGGCGTCCGTACCCAATCGTCCGAAACACAGCCCTCCGCAGCACAGCCCTCCGCAGCCGCCCCACAACCCGGGGACGAGGAGGGCCCGACAGCGGCACCGCGCAGGCGCACCACCACCACGCGCCGCAGCACCGCCACCGCGAAGGCCGGCTCCGGGACCACCCCCGCGGAGTCCTCGGGCACCGCCGCGAAGGCGCCCGCGCGCAAGGCCCCCGCCCGCAAGACCGCCGCCCGCAAGACCGCCGCCAAGCCCGCCACCAAGCCCTCCGCCCGCAAGACGACAGAGAGCGACACCGTGATCGGCCGCATCCCCGTCCTGGACGTCAGCCCCCAGATCGACGCCGGCCGCCGCCCGGCCAAGGCCGTGGTCGGCGAGACCTTCCCGGTCACCGCGACCGTCTTCCGCGAGGGCCACGACGCCGTCAACGCCAACGTGGTGCTGCGCGACCCGCGCGGCCGCAGCGGCCCGTGGACGCCGATGCGCGAGCTCGCCGAGGGCACCGACCGCTGGGGGGCGCACGTCACCCCGACCGCGCCCGGCCGCTGGTCGTACCTGGTGGAGGCGTGGAGCGACCCGATCGCCACCTGGCGCAAGACCGCCGCGGTGAAGCTGCCCGCCGGGATCGACACCGCGCTGGTCCTGGAGGAGGGCGCCCGGCTGCTGGAGCAGGCCGCCGCCGGGGTGCCGAAGAAGGACGGCCGGGCCCACGTGCTGGCCGCCGCGGACGCGCTGCGCGACCCGGGCCTGCCCCCGCTGTCCCGGCTGGCCGCCGCGCTCGCCCCCGAGGTGCTGGAGCTGCTGGCCCGGCACCCGCTGCGGGAGCTGCTCAGCGCCTCCCGCCCGCTGCCGCTCCAGGTGGACCGCGAGCGCGCGCTGTTCGGCTCCTGGTACGAGTTCTTCCCGCGCTCGGAGGGCGCGGTGGTGGACCCGAACGGGGTCGAGCCGCCGCGTTCGGGCACCCTGCGCACCGCCGCCGAGCGGCTGCCGGCGGTCGCCGCGATGGACTTCGACGTGGTCTACCTGCCGCCGGTGCACCCGATCGGACGCGCCTACCGCAAGGGCCCGGACAACACCCTGACGGCCGGTCCGCACGACGTCGGTTCGCCCTGGGCGATCGGCTCGCCGGAGGGCGGCCACGACGCCGTCCACCCGGACCTCGGCACCATCGAGGACTTCGACCACTTCGTCGCCGAGGCCAAGGCGCTGCACCTGGAGGTGGCGCTGGACTTCGCCCTCCAGTGCTCCCCCGACCACCCGTGGGTGAACAAGCACCCGGAATGGTTCAGCCACCGCGCGGACGGCACCATCGCGTACGCCGAGAACCCGCCGAAGAAGTACCAGGACATCTACCCGGTCAACTTCGACCAGGACATGGACGGAATCGTCAAGGAAACCGTCCGGATCCTCCGGTTCTGGATGGCCCACGGCATCCGGATCTTCCGGGTCGACAACCCCCACACCAAGCCGGTGGTGTTCTGGGAGAAGGTGCTCGGCGACATCGCCCGCACCGACCCGGATGTCGTGTTCCTGGCGGAGGCCTTCACCCGCCCCGCGATGATGCACACCCTCGCGAAGATCGGCTTCCACCAGTCGTACACGTACTTCACCTGGCGCACCACCAAGAACGAACTCACCGAATACCTCACCGAACTCACCGGTGACGCGGCCGCCTACATGCGCCCCAACTTCTTCGCCAACACCCCGGACATCCTGCACGCCTACCTCCAGCACGGCGGCCACGCCGCGTTCGCGATCCGCGCCGTGCTCGCCGCCACCCTCTCCCCCAGCTACGGCGTCTACGCCGGCTACGAGCTGTTCGAGAACGAGCCGGCCCACCCCGGCTCCGAGGAGTACCTCCACTCGGAGAAGTACGAGCTGCGCCCCCGCGACTGGAACCGCACCGACACCCTCGCCCCGCTGCTCACCGTGCTGAACCGGCTGCGCCGGCGCCACCCCGCCCTCCAGCAGCTGCGCGACCTGCGCTTCCACCCGACCGACAACGAGCAGGTGCTCGCCTACTCCAAGACCGCGACCACCCCCGAGGGCCTGACCGACCGGGTGATCACGGTGGTCAACCTCGACCCGCACCACGTCCAGGAGGCCACCGTCACGCTCGACGGCGACGGGCCCCACGCGGTGCACGACGAGCTCACCGGCGCCGTCTACACCTGGGGCCGACACAACTACGTCCGGCTCGATCCCTCAGCCGAGCCGGCTCACCTCCTCACGGTTCGGAGGAACCCAGCGTGACAGTGAACGAGCCCGTCCCCGACACCTTCCCGGAGACCTCGAAGAAGAACCTGGACCCGGAGTGGTTCAAACGGGCGGTCTTCTACGAGGTGCTGGTGCGGTCCTTCCAGGACAGCAACGGCGACGGGATCGGGGACCTCAAGGGGCTCACGACCAAGCTCGACTACCTGCAGTGGCTCGGCGTCGACTGCCTCTGGCTCCCGCCCTTCTTCGCCTCGCCGCTGCGCGACGGCGGGTACGACGTCGCCGACTACAAGTCGGTGCTGCCGGAGTTCGGCGACCTCGCCGACTTCATGGAGTTCACCGACGCCGCGCACGCCCGCGGCATGCGCGTCATCATCGACTTCGTCATGAACCACACCAGCGACCAGCACCCGTGGTTCCAGGCCTCCCGGGCGGACCCGGACGGGCCGTACGGCGACTTCTACATGTGGGCCGACGACGACAAGCAGTACCCGGACGCCCGGATCATCTTCGTCGACACCGAGACCTCCAACTGGACCTACGACCCGGTGCGCAAGCAGTACTACTGGCACCGGTTCTTCTCGCACCAGCCGGACCTCAACTACGACAACCCCCGCGTCCAGGACGAGATGATCGCCGGGCTGCGGTTCTGGCTCGACCTCGGCATCGACGGCTTCCGGCTGGACGCGGTGCCGTACCTGTTCGCCCGCGAGGGCACCAACTGCGAGAACCTGCCGGAGACCCACGAGTTCCTCCGGCGGGTCCGGAAGGAGATCGACGCCGACTACCCGGACACCGTGCTGCTCGCCGAGGCCAACCAGTGGCCCGAGGACGTCGTCGACTACTTCGGCGACTTCACCGCGGGCGGCGACGAGTGCCACATGGCGTTCCACTTCCCGGTGATGCCGCGGATCTTCATGGCCGTGCGCCGGGAGTCCCGGTACCCGGTGTCGGAGATCCTGGCCAAGACCCCGGCGATCCCGGGCGGCTGCCAGTGGGGCATCTTCCTGCGCAACCACGACGAGCTGACCCTGGAGATGGTCACCGACGAGGAGCGCGACTACATGTACGCGGAGTACGCCAAGGACCCGCGGATGCGCGCCAACGTGGGCATCCGCCGCCGGCTCGCCCCGCTGCTGGAGAACGACCGCAACCAGATCGAGCTGTTCACCGCCCTGCTGCTCTCCCTCCCCGGCTCGCCGGTGCTCTACTACGGGGACGAGATCGGCATGGGCGACAACATCTGGCTGGGCGACCGGGACGGCGTGCGCACGCCGATGCAGTGGACCCCGGACCGCAACGCGGGTTTCTCCTCCGCCGACCCGGGCAGGCTCAGTCTGCCGCCCATCATGGACCCGGTGTACGGCTATCAGGTGACCAACGTCGAAGCGCAGCAGAGCAGTTCGAGTTCACTGCTGCACTGGACGCGTCGCATGATCGAGATCCGCAAGCTCAACCCGGCGTTCGGCCTGGGCACCTACACCGAACTGCCGTCCAGCAACCCCGCCGTGCTGGCCTTCGTGCGCGAGCACGAGGGCGACCTGGTCATGTGCGTGAACAACTTCTCGCGGTTCGCGCAGCCGACCGAGCTGGACCTGCGGCAGTACGGCGGGCGGTACCCGGTCGAGCTGATCGGCGGAGTGCGCTTCCCGTCGATCGGCGAGTGGCCCTACCTGCTCACGCTGGCCGGGCACGGCTTCTACTGGTTCCAACTCCGGCAGCCCCCGCGCCCGAGCGGAACCAGGCGATCGAAGTAACGATCCGCCGCGCCCTGCCACCAGCGGCCCGCACGGCACCACCAGACCCTCCGGGGGCGCGAGTTGACCCCTGCGCCCCCGGAGTTCTCTGCACCACCGCGTACGGAGAACAGCCCAACGGCTACCCACACGAAGGCGTGACACCCGAGCCGTGCTCGCGTGCCGCGACCGCCGCGCCGCCGAAATCCGGAAGACTGACGGACCCCGGCCACGACCCGTCGGGCCCTCCGCGTGCTTCCGGGGAAAGGGAGTCATGTCCGAAACCTCCCGTTCTCAAGCCCATGTGCAGCACGACGCCCCGGCCGGCTCCGCCGCGCACCCGGGCGCGCGGGGCACCGGGGCCCGGAGAACCGCCCTGGGGGTCAGCGAGCTCGTCCAGGCGGCCCTGCCGCTGATCGCCGAGTGGCTCCCCACCCAGCGCTGGTACGCCGGGAAGGGACGCCCCATCACCGGGCTCGTGCCGGTGGTCGGCACCCCGCTGCAGGTCGGCGACCCCGCCCTGCTGCACCTGCTGCTGCGGGTCGAACACGCCACCACGGCCGGCCTCCCGCACGGCGACACCTACCAACTCCTGCTCGGCATCCGCTCCCAGGGCCCCGCGGGCATCGAACCCGGCGCCGTGCTCGGCCTGCTCAACCAGGGCCCGTACGACGGCGCCGCCCTCTACGACGCCGTGCACGACCCCGAACTCACCGGACGCCTGCTGGAACACCTGGCCACCGGCGACCGGTTCGGCTCGCTGTCCTTCCGCCGCACCCCCGGCTCCGGACTCCCCGCCAACCTCCCCGGCCGCGCCTCCACCGCCGAACAGTCCAACAGCTCGGTCATCTACGGCACCTCGTACATCCTGAAACTCTTCCGACGCATCCACCCCGGCACCAACCCCGACCTGGAACTCTCGCTCGCCCTCTCCCGGGCCGGCTCCACCCGCATCCCCCGGGTCGCCGCCTGGTTCGAGAGCCGGATGGAACGCGCCGAGCCCGCCACCCTCGGACTCCTCCAGCGCTACCTGCCGGACGCCGAGGACGGCTGGGAGCTCGCCCTCGACCAGGTCGGCCGGCTCAAGGGCGACCGCTCCCCCGGCAACTTCGCCATCGAGGCGCACCGGCTCGGCCGGGCCACCGCCGAGGTGCACCGGGTGCTCGCCCGCTCCATGCCCGTCGCCCGGCTCGACCGCACCCAGACCGGCCGGCTCGCCACCGCGATGGCCGACCGGCTGGACAGCGCCGTCGCCGCCGTCCCCGGACTGCTGCGCTTCCGCGCCGCCCTGCGCACCGCCTTCCAGCAGCTCGCCGACGCCCACCCGGACGGCCTGCCGGTCCAGCGCATCCACGGCGACCTCCACCTCGGCCAGGCCATGCGCACCCCGCACGGCTGGGTGCTGCTGGACTTCGAGGGGGAGCCGGCCAAATCCGTCAACGAGCGCCGCGAACCCCAGCCGGCCCTGCGCGACGTCGCCGCGATGCTGCGCTCCTTCGACTACGCGGCCGCCCACCTGCTGGCCGGCGGCCCGGTCGACCCCGAGCTGGCCCACCTCGCCGCCGCCTGGGCCCAGCGCAACCGCACCGCCTTCTGCGCCGGCTACACCGCCGGAGGCGGCGCCGACCCGGCCGCCTCGCCGGAGCTGATGCGGGCCCTGGAGATCGACAAGGCGGTGTACGAGGTGGTGTACGAGGCCAGGCACCGGCCCAGCTGGCTGCCGATCCCGCTCGCCGCGATCAACCGGCTCGCCCTGTCCGTCTGACCCCGCGATCCCCGTCCCGCCCGCCCGCCTGCCCGCCCGCCCGCCCGCCACGAGTTCGCCCACCCCCGCCGCTGGAGGACCACGCCGTGACGCCGCTCGACCCGACCGGCCGCCCCACCCGCCCCGTTCCGGCCACCTTCCTGGCCGGGGCCCCCGAACGGGGCGAGCCCCACCCGCCCCGAGCCGAAGGGCGCGCCGACGCCGAAAGGGAGAAGCGAGGGAGCGACGCAGGAGCGACGGAGCGCCGACCGTCGGCGTCGGACCAAGAGCGCCCGGAGGCGAGCGGGCGAGTCACAGCCCTCCGGCTCCCCGATGCGCCGCTGCCGCCGGCCGAGGTGGACCGGCTGGTGAGCGGGCAGCACCACGACCCGCACGCCCTGCTCGGCGCGCACCCGGTGCACGGCGGGACGGCGATCCGGGTGCTGCGCCCGTTCGCCGACCGGGTGGTGGTGGAGACCGCCCACGGCCCCGCCGAACTCACCCACCAGCAGGGCGGTTTGTTCACCGGCCTGCTGGCGGGCGGCGAACTCCCCGACTACACCCTGCTGGTGGACTACCCGGACGGCGAACCGCAGCGCCAGCACGACGGCTACCGCAGCCCGCCCACCCTCGGCGAACTCGATCTGCACCTGATCTCCGAGGGCCGGCACGAGCAGCTCTGGCAGGCGCTCGGCTCGCACGTGCGCACCGTCGACGGCGTGGCCGGCACCGCCTTCGCGGTCTGGGCGCCCAACGCCGTCGGGGTGCGGCTGATCGGCGACTTCAACCACTGGAACGGCACCGGCCACCCGATGCGCTCGCTCGGCTCCTCCGGCATCTGGGAGCTGTTCGTCCCCGGCCTCGCCGAGGGCGCCACCTACAAGTACGAGATCCACACCCGGCAGGGCTGGGTCCTCGACAAGGCCGACCCGCTCGCCCGGGCCGCCCAGTGCCCGCCCGGCACCGCCTCGGTGGTGACCTCCTCCGCCTACCGGTGGCAGGACGGCGAGTGGATGGCCCGCCGGGCCCGCACCGCGCACCACCGGGCCCCGATGTCGGTGTACGAGCTGCACCTGGCCTCCTGGCGGCCCGAGCTCACCTCCTACCGCGCCATCGCCGAGGAACTGCCGCGCTACCTCAAGGAGTTGAACTTCACCCACGTGGAGTTCATGCCGGTGATGGAGCACCCCTTCGGCGGCTCCTGGGGGTACCAGGTCTCCGGCTACTTCGCCCCCACCGCCCGGCTCGGCGGCCCCGACGACTTCCGGCACCTGGTCGACACCCTGCACCGGCACGGCATCGGCGTGATCGTCGACTGGGTGCCCGCGCACTTCCCCAAGGACGACTTCGCCCTCGCCCGCTTCGACGGCGAGCCGCTGTACGAGCCCGCCGACCCGCTGCGCGCCGAGCACCCCGACTGGGGGACGCTGGAGTTCGACTACGGCCGCACCGAGGTGCGCAACTTCCTGGTCGCCAACGCCGTGTACTGGTGCGAGGAGTTCCACATCGACGGCCTGCGGGTCGACGCCGTCGCCTCGATGCTCTACCTCGACTACTCCCGCGAGGGCGGCGCCTGGACGCCCAACCAGTACGGCGGCCGGGAGAACCTGGACGCCGCCGCCTTCCTCCAGGAGATGAACGCCACCGTCTACCGGCGCTGCCCCGGCGTGATCACCATCGCCGAGGAGTCCACCGCCTGGGACGGCGTCACCCGGCCCACCGACGCCGGCGGCCTCGGCTTCGGGCTGAAGTGGAACATGGGCTGGATGCACGACTCGCTGGTCTACATGTCCAAGGAGCCGGTGCACCGCAAGTACCACCACAACGAGATCACCTTCTCGATGGTGTACGCCTACTCCGAGAACTACATCCTGCCGATCTCCCACGACGAGGTCGTCCACGGCAAGCAGGCCCTGGTCTCCAAGATGCCCGGCGACTGGTGGCAGCAGCGCGCCAACCACCGCGCCTACCTCGGCTTCATGTGGTCCCACCCCGGCAAGCAACTGCTCTTCATGGGGCAGGAGTTCGCCCAGGGCGCGGAGTGGGACCACGAGCAGGGCCCGCAGTGGTGGGTGCTCGACGAGCAGTGGCCCGCCCACCGGGACCACGAGGGCGTGCGCCGCCTCGTCCGCGACCTCAACCGGATCTACCGGGACACCCCCGCCCTCTGGGAGCTGGACACCACCCCGGACGGCTTCCGCTGGCTCGACGGCGGCTCCGCCGAGGACAACCTGCTCTCCTTCGTCCGCCACGCCGCCGACGGCACCCCGCTGGTCGCCGTCTGCAACTTCTCCCCCGTGGTCCGCCACGGCCACCGGGTCGGCCTGCCCGCCCTGGACGGCCGCGAGCAGCTCTGGGAGGAACTGCTGAACACCGACGCCGAGACCTACGGCGGCAGCGGCACCGGCAACTCCCGCCCGATCAAGGCCGACCCGGTCGAGTGGAACGGCCAGCCCCGCTCCGCCGAACTGGTCCTCCCCCCGCTCGCCACCCTCTGGCTCCGCCCGGCCTGAGCCCGCAGGCTCCCCGCCCGGGACTGATCGTCAACGGGCGGGGGGCTTGCCACTGCGGCTCCGAGTTCTGCTCCCGCACCCTCACCGGCCTGCCCTCCGCTCCGAGCCCGCCGGCCGCTGAGCACTGCCGCACCACCCGGCGTGACCTTCGTCCCTTGCGTCCGCCCGGCCGCTCTGCTCGCGGACGGGCGTTCGCGGTGCGAAGGTATGGTCGATATGGCCAGCTTCCGAGGCGACGGGACGGAGACATCCGCGTGGCGCGCAGCGTGTACGTGACCGGGATCGACCGGGGGGACGGCCGGCAGGCCGTCGAACTCGGGGTCATGGAACTGCTCACCCGTCAGGTGGACCGGGTCGGGGTGTTCCGTCCGCTGGTGCACGCGGCGGCGCCCGGCGGGTCGGGGTCGGACCACGTCGTCGAGCTGCTGCGCGGGCGGTACCGGATCGACCTGCCGGGCTCCGAGCTGTACGGGCTCACCTACGAGGAGGCGGCCGCGCTGCAGGCCGCCCAGGGGCAGGACGAGCTGGTCTCCGCGCTGGTCGACCGGTTCCGCGCGCTGGAGCGGCGCTGCCAGGCGGTGCTGGTGCTGGGCACCGACTTCGCCGACACCAACATCCCGGACGAGCTGGCCTTCAACGCCCGGCTCGCCAACGAGTTCGGCGCCGCCGTGCTGCCGGTGGTCGGCGGCCAGGGCAAGGACCCGGAGGCCGTGATCGCCGAGGTGCGCAACGCCCACCGGGCGTACACCGACCTCGGCTGCGAGACCCTGGCGATGATCGCCAACCGGACCGCCCCGGGCGCCAAGCAGCGGATCCAGCGCGCGCTCACCGAGAAGCTGCCGATCCCGGCGTACGTGATCCCGGAGGAGCCTGCCCTGGCCGCGCCGACCGTCGCCCAGCTGGTGGAGGCGACCGGCGCCGAGGTGCTGCTCGGCGACGCGGCCGGCCTGGCCCGGGACGTGCGCGGCTTCGTCTTCGGCGGCGCCATGCTGCCCACCTTCCTGGACGCGCTGACCGAGGGCGCCCTGGTGGTCACCCCCGGGGACCGCGCCGACCTGGTGATCGGCTCGCTGGCCGCGCACGCGGCCGGCGCCCCGCCGATCGCCGGCGTGCTGCTGACCCTCGGCCAGCACCCCGGCCCGAACGTGATGGCGCTGGCCGCCCGGCTCGCCCCCGGCACCCCGGTCGCGGTCGTCCCCGAGGGCAGCTGGCCCACCGCCGCCACCCTGACCCACCTGGAGGGCAAGCTCACCGCGGCCAGCCCCCGGAAGGCCGAGATCGCCCTCGGACTGTTCGAACTGCACGTGGACACCGCCGAGTTGACCAACCGGATCGAGGTCGGCCGGTCCGAGCGGGTGACCCCGATGATGTTCGAGCACGCGCTGCTGGAGCGCGCCCGGGCCGGCCGCCGGCACGTGGTACTGCCCGAGGGCACCGAGGAGCGGGTGCTGCGGGCGGCCGAGATCCTGCTGCGCCGCAACATCTGCGACCTCACCCTGCTCGGCGAGGTCGACGCGGTGCGCCGCAAGGCCGCGAGCCTGGGCATCGTCCTCCCGCAGGACGACACGGGCGCCGACCGCGCCCAGGTCCGGGTGGTCGACCCGAGCACCAGCCCGCTGCGCCGCCAGTTCGCCGAGCTGTACGCCCGGCTGCGCGCCCACAAGGGGATGACCGTCGAGCTGGCCCTGGACGTGGTCACCGACGTCTCCTACTTCGGCACCCTGATGGTCCAGGAGGGCATCGCCGACGGCATGGTCTCCGGTGCGGTGCACTCCACCGCGGCGACCATCCGGCCCGCCTTCGAGGTGATCAAGACCTCCCCGGGCGCGTCCATCGTGTCGAGCGTCTTCTTCATGTGCCTGGCCGACAAGGTGCTGGTGTACGGCGACTGCGCGGTCAACCCCGACCCGGACGCCCAGCAGCTGGCCGACATCGCGATCCAATCGGCCGCCACCGCCGCCCAGTTCGGGGTGGAGCCGCGGGTCGCGATGCTCTCGTACTCGACCGGCACCTCCGGCTCGGGCGCGGACGTCGACAAGGTCCGCAAGGCCACCGAGCTGGTCCGCGCGCTGCGGCCGGACATCCTGGTCGAGGGCCCGATCCAGTACGACGCGGCGGTGGACGAGCACGTCGCGGCCACCAAGCTGCCGGGCTCGCCGGTGGCCGGGCGGGCCACCGTGCTGATCTTCCCGGACCTCAACACCGGCAACAACACCTACAAGGCCGTCCAGCGCTCGGCCGGCGCGGTCGCGGTCGGCCCGGTGCTGCAGGGGCTGCGCAAGCCCGTCAACGACCTCTCGCGCGGCGCGCTGGTGGAGGACATCGTCAACACCGTCGCGATCACCGCCATCCAGTCCCAGGACCGCAAGGAGCCGCAGGCATGACCGCCGGAACGCGTGTGCTCGTTCTCAACGCCGGCTCCTCGTCGGTGAAGTACCAGCTGATCGACATGCTGGACGGCGCCCGGCTGGCCTCCGGGCTGGTCGAGCGGATCGGCGAGGCGGGCGGCCGGCTGGTGCACACCCCGCGCACCGGCGAGCGGCGCGAGCAGCTGCAGGCCTTCCCGGACCACTCGTCCGCGCTGAAGGCCGTCGCCGAGGAGCTGGCCGCCGACGGCGTCGGGCTGGACTCCCCCGAGCTGGCCGCGATCGGCCACCGGGTGGTGCACGGCGGCAAGCGGTTCACCGAGCCGACGGTGATCACCGACGAGGTGCTCCGGGAGATCCGCCGGCTGATCCCGGTCGCGCCGCTGCACAACCCGGCGAACATCACCGGCATCGAGGTGGCCCGCGCGCTACGGCCGGACCTGCCGCAGGTGGCCGTGTTCGACACCGCCTTCCACGCCTCGATGCCCGAGTACTCGGCCCGGTACGCGATCGACAAGGCCGTCGCCGACGAGCACCGGGTGCGCCGCTACGGCTTCCACGGCACCTCGCACCAGTACGTCTCGCGGGCCACCGCCCGACTGCTCGGCAAGGACCCGGCCGAGGTCAACGTGATCGTGCTGCACCTGGGCAACGGCGCCTCCGCCTCGGCGGTCAGCGGCGGCCGCTGCGTGGACACCTCGATGGGCCTCACCCCGCTGGAGGGCCTGGTCATGGGCACCCGTTCGGGTGACATCGACGCGGGCGTGGTGTTCCACCTGCACCGGGTCGGCGGCCTGTCCGTCGACGAGATCGACGACCTGCTCAACCGCCGCAGCGGGCTGCGCGGCCTGTGCGGCGAGAACGACATGCGCGAGATCATGCGCCGCGCCGACGAGGGGGACGCGGACGCGCGGCTCGCCTTCGACGCGTACGTCCACCGGCTGCGCAAGTACATCGGCGGCTACTACGCGGTGCTCGGCCGGGTGGACGCGATCGCGTTCACCGCGGGCGTCGGGGAGAACGCGGCGCCGGTGCGCGCGGCGGCCACCGCGGGGCTGGAGGAGCTGGGCATCGCCGTGGACCCGGAGCTGAACTCGGTGCGCTCGGGCGCGGCCCGGATCATCTCGCCCGAGTTCTCCCGGGTGGCGGTCGCGGTGGTGCCGACCGACGAGGAGCTGGAGATCGCCCGCCAGGCCTTCGCCCTGGTGCACCGGGAAGGTGAACAGTCCGAGGACTGACACGGAATTGTCTCGCTCCTCGGGATCCTTCGTCGGCGATTTCCCACGATTCGTGCCGAATGCACCGATAACACGAACGGATAGACTGACCCATATGCGCCGAGCGAAAATTGTCTGCACCCTGGGTCCGGCCACGGACTCCTACGAACAGCTGAAGGCCATCGTCGAGGCGGGCATGAACGTCGCCCGACTGAACATGAGCCACGGCAACCACGCGGACCACGAGGAGCGGTACCGGAAGGTCCGCCAGGTCTCGGAGGACACCGGCAAGGCCATCGGCGTCCTGGCCGACCTCCAGGGTCCCAAGATCCGTCTGGCGACCTTCGCCAACGGCCCGGTGACCGTCGACAACGGCGACGAGTTCACCATCACCACCGAGGACGTCCCCGGTGACCAGCACATCTGCGGCACCACCTACAAGGGCCTGCCCGGCGACGTGAAGCCCGGCGACCCGATCCTGATCAACGACGGCGTCATCGCCCTGGAGGTCGTCAGCGTCGACGGCCCGCGGGTGAAGACCGTGGTGGTCGAGGGCGGCGTGCTCTCGAACAACAAGGGCATCAACCTGCCCGGCGCGGCCGTGAACGTGCCCGCCCTGTCCGAGAAGGACAAGGACGACCTGCGCTTCGCGCTGCGCCTGGGCGTCGACATGGTCGCCCTGTCCTTCGTCCGCAACGCGGACGACATCAAGGACGTCCACGAGGTCATGGACGAGGTCGGCATCCGGGTGCCGGTCATCGCCAAGATCGAGAAGCCGCAGGCCGTCGAGGCCATGGAGGAGATCGTCCTCGCCTTCGACGCCATCATGGTCGCCCGCGGCGACCTGGCCGTCGAGTACCCGCTGGAGCGGGTGCCGCTGGTCCAGAAGCAGCTGATCACCCTGGCCCGCCGCAACGCCAAGCCGGTCATCGTCGCCACCCAGATGATGGAGTCGATGATCCACGCCTCGCGGCCGACCCGCGCCGAGGTCTCCGACGTCGCCAACGCCATCCTGGACGGCACCGACGCGGTGATGCTCTCCGCCGAGTCCAGCGTCGGCAAGTACCCGGTCGAGACCGTCCGCACCATGAGCCGGATCTGCGAGAAGGCCGAGGAGGAGCTGGTCTCCCAGGGCCTGCAGCCGCTCAACCCGGGCCGCAAGCCGCGCACCCAGGGCGGCTCCGTCGCCCGCGCCGCGTGCGAGCTGGGCGACTTCCTGAACGGGAAGGCGCTGATCGCGTTCACCAAGTCCGGTGACACCGCGCGCCGGCTGTCCCGCTACCGTTCGCCGATCCCGGTGATCGCGTTCACCCCGGACTCGGCCACCCGCAACCAGCTCTCGCTGAGCTGGGGCGTCGAGTCGTACGTCACCGAGCAGGTGGCCACCACCGACGCGATGGTCGCGCAGGTCGACCGCGAGCTGCTGAAGCTGGGCGAGCTGAGCGAGGGCGACACCGTGATCGTCACCGCCGGTGTGCCGGTCGGCATCCCCGGCACCACCAACATGGTGCAGGTGCACCGCCTGGGCAGCCACGGCGAGTGACATCCCGGTAGTACGAACGCCGGTGGGGCGGTCCTCCTGTACGGGAGGGCCGCCCCACCGGCGTTACGGCGTCCGCCGGTCGCCGCCTACTTGTCGCTGTAGGGCGCGTTGTCGTTGAACAGGTGCATCCCCGGGATGTGCAGGGTGCCGCCGAACTGGCCGGCCTGCTTGGCGGTGACCCCGGTCAGCTCGATGTCCAGCGGGATCGGGACGGCGCCGATCAGGTCGTACAGCCAGCGCGGCAGGGTGTCCGGGGTGAGGGTGATCTCGCCCAGGTCGATCGGGATCGGCAGGCCGAGGAGCTTGGACAGGTGGCCGGACAGCCGCTCCACGTACATGGTGACCTGGCCGTCGCGCATGGTCGAGGTCGAGCCCGGGGCGCCCTGGACGTGGAAGGTGACGCCGTTGCCCTCCAGGGTCGACATGTCGAGGTTCTCGATGTCCACGCTGTTGACCACGAACTTCAGCACCCGCTTGGTGCCGGTCGGGGTCCTCACGTCGTAGACGCCGTGGAAGGCCGCGCCGTGCAGACCGAGCCGGCTGGTCTGCAGCGTCCAGTTCTGCTCCGGGACGACCTGCTCGGAGGAGGCCGCACCGGCAGTCAGGTTCCGGGCGTCCACAGTGCAGTTGGGGTTCGCGGTGGGCGAGCCGGACGGGGTCGGGGTGGCCGAGGAGCTCGCCGAAGCGCCCGCCGACGGGGTCGCCTTGGCGGCCGACTTGCCGCCGGAGGCGGTGGCGCCCGGCGAGGGCTGCCCGCCCGAGGGCTGGGCGGCGGAGGACTGGTCACCGGACGACTGGGTGCCGGACGACTGGGCGGCGGGCGGCGCGGCCTGCTGGGTGCCGGCGGCCGGGGCCTGCGGCTGGGCGGGCTGCGCCGGGGTGCCGACCCGCGGGGCGGGCGCGGCCGGCCCCTGGGGGGTGGCACTCGGTGTCGCGCTCGGCGTCGGAGTGGCCGAACCGCCCGGGTTCAGCAGGTGGTTGATGCCGCCGACGATGTCGTCGATCAGCCCGGCCGGGCTCGCGGTGGCCGTCCCGTTGTCGCTGCCCTGGTAGACCGCGCTCACCGCGCCCGAACCGCCGGTGGCGTCGGAGCGGACGGCGGACCGGGTGGCCGTCGTGGTCGGCGGCTTCACCGGCGCGGTGGTCGGGGCCGTGCTCGGCAGCTGGGTCGGCGCGGTGCTCGGAGCCGTGGTCGGAGCCGAGCCCGGGCCGGTCGAGGGCGTCGTCGTCGGGCTTCCGGGCGTGCCGGTCGGCGCGGGCGGCGGCTCGGGCAGCTCGCTCTTGGGGACGGGCGTCTCGATCGGCGCCACGTCCGGCACGGTCACCGGCGCGTTGCCGCAGGGCTTGCCCGCGGCGGACTCGGCGACCGCCGGGTTGGGCGTGTAGGCGGCGGCCATCAGCAGCGCGGTCGGCACCGCGGCCATCGCCAGGGCGCGGCCTCTCAACCGGACCCGGACCGGCTTGCGCGGCGCGGCGTGCCGGCCGGAGCGCTGCGCGGGGACGGCCGTGCCCTCTGCTTGCTCGGCCGGCCCGGTCACCGCGCCTCCTCCTGCTCCCCGGCGGTGCCCTGCTTCGGGACGACGGCCTCGGCGGCGGGGGCCGCGGCGGCCGGCTCCGCGGGCGCGCCCTGGGCGGGCAGCTTGGCGGTGGCGGGCGCCTCGGCGGCCTTCGCGACGGCGCTCTCGGCGACGGCGGCGGTCGGCTCGGCGGCGGGCTCGGCGGCGGTCGGCTCAGCGGTGGCGGGCCCGGTGGCGACGCTCTCCGCCACGGCGTTGTCCGCCTGCTTGCCGTGGCGTGCGCGCCGCCCCTTGGCGGGCGCGGTGGACGGCTCGGGCAGCGGCGCCCAGGAGACCATCAGCCCGCCGCCGATCAGGCCGGGCAGCAGGGCCAGGCCGAAGCCCGCGAGGTTGGAGACCGGGATCGAGACCAGCGTCAGCAGGATGGTCGCGATGCCGGCGAAGACCCGTACGGCGGGCTGGAACCAGGCGGTCAGCCCGAGGATGATCATCAGCACCCCGATGATCAGCGACCCGGCGCCGGCCGTGGTGGACATCGCGATGGTCAGACCACCGAACGTCAGGTGCGCGTACGGGAAGTAGAGGATCGGGACGCCGGCGATCATGGCCAGCAGGCCGCCCCAGAAGGGCCTGGAGCGGCGGAATTCACGGAAGTGCCGCCAGAGCCACCCGATGGGGTTCTGCTGACGGGGCCGCGTCTCGACCGTTGCGCTGGACATGGTGCAACTCCTCGACGTCGCTACGAGGGAAGAACAGAAAAGGGGGGTGCCGGAAGCGGCGGTTGCCCGCCGCCCCCGGCCCCGGGTCGAACCGCGTCATCGGGGCACGCCGGTCGGCATGCCGTCAGACGAGGCTCAGAAGCACTCGTTGCCCGCGCCGTCGCCGCTCTTCAGCGCGAGGTTCAGGCCGTTCAGCTTGAAGGTGCCGGCCGAGGTGGCCCGCGCGGTCTGCTGAACGCCGCTCAGGTCGGCGGTCTTGGCGGACTGGGCGAACCCGGTCGCACCGGACGGCAGGCCGGCGCCGCCGCCCGCCTTGGTGACACCCGCGTGCGGGGCCCAGCCCTGGGTGGCCGTACCCGAGAGGGTGGAGGCGTCCTGGCCGATGTTCATCTGGGTGAAGGTCGCGTCCGCCTTCAGCTGCTCCAGGTCGATCAGCAGGTTGTCGGCCTGAACCGGCTTGCCCGCCTCGGTGCCGGCGTGCAGCTGGAGCGTGATCTTGCCCAGGCCGAACGCGGACAGGTCCGTCACCACCGACTGGCACAGGTTGGTGATGTCGGCGTGGTCGAAGGCCGAGACCGCGACCGGGTGCGGCTTGCCGTTCGCCTCGATGTCGACCGAGCCGAACTGGGCGAAGTTGGTGCCGTGCAGTTGGTCGGTGCTGACCTTGAACTGCTGGCCGGAAATGCTGAACGAGGCGGCGAGCGCGCTGTTGGCGATCGAGACGCCGACCATCGCGGTGGCCGCGACGCTCGGCACCATCACCAGGGCGAAGCGCTTCCAGCGGGTCTTGCCGTAGGTCTTGGACATGCGAGTCCTCCTTCTAGGACGTACATCTCCGGCCTCCCGGCGGCGCGTCCCGCGCCGGTGGGGGCCTGGGATGGGAGAGAGCTACGTCCTCGGTAGCGGAGAGCGCCTTGGGCGTCGTCGGACGCGGGAGCGGCCTGCGTACTGCGGCACTCCCGTCCCGAAACCGGCCGTCCTTGCGGGACGACGGGTCGGATCGACGACATCGGCGATCACCCCCGAGCGACAACCAGCGACCGCGCAGGGCCGCGCGGCCGGTCGAGGACAGGAACCGCCGTGGGACCGCGGATACCCCCCTGCCCTCCCTACCGCCGGCCTGGGGCCGACGGATCACCCGGTGGGGATCCCGCGCTCCGCTCGGCCGACCGGCTGTCGGCGGGTGTGGAGTCTGGGACCGGGCGTGGCCGATCGTGCTTGAATCCCGGGCGAAGCACAAGGGGTGCCTTACTGACGGGTAATGCAACACCAGGTGGCATTGATCATGGAATTGACCCGAGTTGCACCGTGCGTGACGTGTTGAAGGAATCGTGACGAGGAAATCTGCCGGAAACAGCAGCGAAACACCCGTGGGTGGTCACTGAACGTGACCACCCACGGGTGAAATCAAGATTTGGTAAACCTCTGTCCGGTTGACCGGATTGTCGCCAAATCACCAGGCGACACCGCAGGTCATCCGCTGTGCCAGGCACTCGGTGCCAGGTCCGGGTCCGGACCGCCGACAGTGCTACTCAGAACAGCGCGCGGCTCAGAACAGCACGCGGGCCAGCGCCGTACGGGCCGCGACCACCCGCGGGTCCTCCGGGCCGATCACCTCGAACAGCTCCAGCAGGCGCAGCCGGGCGGTGTCCCGGTCCTCGCCGAAGGTCCGGCCGACGGTGTCGACCAGGCGCCCGAAGGCGTCCTCGACGTGACCGCCCACCAGGTCCAGGTCGGCGGCCTGCAGCTGGATGCCGACGTTCTTCGGGTCGGCGGCGGCCGCCGCCCGGACCGACTGCAGGTCCAGGCCCTCGACCCGCTGGAGCAGCTCGGCCTGGGCCAGGCCCAGCTTGGCCTCGGTGTTGCCCGGCTGGTCGACCAGCACGTTCTTGTACGCCTGGATGGCGCCGCTCAGGTCACCGGCGTCCAGCGCGTCGTGCGCGGCGGACAGCGCCGGGTCCTCCGGCCGCTGCGGAGCGGCGTCGGCGGCCTCGCCCGCGACGACCGCGCCACCGGAGATGCCGAAGCGCTGCTCGGCGACCAGGATCAGCTGGTCCAGCACCTTGCGGACGTTGGCGGCGCTCTCCGCGCCCTGGAACAGCGGCACCAGCTGGCCGGCCACCACGGCCATCACGGCCGGGATGCCCTGGATGCCGAACTGCTGGGCGATCAGCTGGTTGGCGTCCACGTCGATCTTGGCGAGCACGAACTGGCCGGCGTACTCCTCGGCCAGGCCCTCCAGGATCGGGCTGAGCTGCTTGCAGGGCCCGCACCACTCGGCCCAGAAGTCGATGACGACCGGCACCTCGGCGGAACGCTGGACGACCTCGGTCTCGAAGGTGTCCTCGGTGACGTCGATGACGAGCGGGTAGGCGGGCTGGGGGGCGGCGACTCCGTCCGCTTCGGCGGCGGCCGCCTGACGGGCCCGCTCGGCCCGGGCCTGCTCGGCCTTCTGGGCGGCCTCGCCGGCCGCCTTCACCGCGGCGAGGTCGACCGCACCGCGCAGGGAGGAGCTGTTGAGACGCGAATTCCGTGGCTGCATGGCACCATCCTCCCCCGTCCGCACTGCTGGCGGGCACCAACCTCCGGAAAGTCGCTCCGCGCGGGCTGCGCGGTGCGGATTGCGCGGTGCGGGCTGGCGGTCGGTGCACCCTTCCCCCGGTAGCCTGAACCGTTCGGCGCGGATCCCCACCCGCACCCGCGCCGCCCCGTCCCACGGGGTCCGGCGCCTGGTTGTCACTGCTTTCGCTACAGGTCGTAGCGTAACTGGAGCCGGTGCCCCGGCCGCAAGCCCCACCGGCGGTTCGGGGACGTGAGCTGCCCCACTTTCCCGGCCCGCCCGGCTGCCCGAATCGGCGAACAGTCGCTACCGTTACCAGCCCCACCCAGGTTACTTACCAGTAGATCGCAAGGAGGCCCGGTGCCGGCCGCCCAGCCCGCCGCGAGCCCGGACGACGCCGTCCACAGCAGCGCCGTCCGGGACGGCACGGTCCAACTCCGGGCCGGCGGCGTCCAGGAGGGCGCCAACGCGTCCCGGGCCAAGGGCCGCCCGCGCAGCGCCGCCGCCGACCTCGCGATCCTCGACGCCACCCGCGAAGCCCTCGCCGAACTCGGCTGGGGCGGACTGACGATGGGCCACGTCGCGAGCCGGGCCGGGGTCGCCAAGACCACGCTCTACCGCCGCTGGCCCTCCAAGAACGAACTCGTGGTCGACGCCGTCGCCAGCATCTTCGACGAACTCGTGATGCCCGACCTCGGCAGCCTGCGGGCCGACATCGAGGCCGTGGTCGGCCAGTTCGCCGACCTGCTGGCCCGCCCCGAGACCCAGGCCGCGCTGCTCGCCCTGTTCGCCGAGGGCACCCGGGACCCGCAGCTGCGCCGCCGGATCCGGGAGGCCATCGTCGACCCGCAGAAGCGGCTGGTCCGGCAGGGCCGGGCGGCCGCCCAGGCGCGCGGCGAACTCGAGGCGGACACCGACACCGCGTCGGCCTGCGAGGAGGTCGACATCATCTTCGACACCATCGCCGGCACCGTCGAGCACCGGGTCCTGGTCAGCGGCGAGCCGATCACCCCCGCGTGGACCCGCCGCTTCATCGACCTGCTGCTCGGCCCGCTGATCGTCGGCTGACGGCACGGCGAAGCCGCCGTACGGACCTCCGTACGGCGGCTTCTGCTACTCGCCCACTCGCCTCCGGGGCGCTCGGACCCGGTGCCGACGGTCGTCGCTCCGGCGCTCGTCCCTCGCTTGTCGCTCCTCGCTTTCGGCACCGGCGCGCCCCTTCGGCTCGGAGCGGCGGGGCGGCGGGGCGGCGGGGCGGCGCTTCCGCATCAGAACTGGGCGTTCTCCTGGTACGTGCCCCACTCCTGCCGCAGCGCGTTGCAGATCTCGCCCAGGGTCGCCTCGGCGCGCACCGCGTCCAGCATCGGCGGGATCATCGACGCGCCCGAGCGGGCCGCCGCCAGCATGGCGTCCAGCCCGGCCCGCACCGCCGCCTCGTCCCGGGCGGCCTTGCGCTCGCGCAGCACCCGCACCTGCTCGCGTTCGACCTCGTGGCTGACCCGCAGGATCTCCAGGTCGGGGGTGACGCTGCGCGGGTGGCAGTTGACGCCGACCACGCGCTTGTCGCCCTTCTCCACCGACACCTGGTACTGGAAGGCCGCCTCGGCGATCTCCCCGGTGAACCAGCCCTCCTCGATCCCGCGCAGGATGCCGGAGGTGATCGGGCCGATCTCGTGGTCCTCGCGCCCCTTGTCGAGGATCCGCTGGAAGATCGCCTCGGCCTGCTGCTCGATCCGGTCGGTCAGCGCCTCGACGTACCAGGAACCGCCCAGCGGGTCGGCCACGTTGGTGACGCCGGTCTCCTCCATCAGCACCTGCTGGGTGCGCAGCGCGATCTCGGCGGCCTGCTCGGAGGGCAGCGCCAGGGTCTCGTCCAGCGCGTTGGTGTGCAGCGAGTTGGTGCCGCCGAGCACCGCGGAGAGCGCCTCGACGGCGGTGCGCACCACGTTGTTGTACGGCTGCTGCGCGGTGAGCGAGACGCCGGCGGTCTGGGTGTGGAAGCGCAGCCACTGCGCCTTGTCGGTCTTGGCGCCGAAGCGGTCGCGCATCCAGCGGGCCCAGATCCGGCGCGCGGCGCGGAACTTGGCGATCTCCTCGAAGAAGTCCAGGTGGGCGTCGAAGAAGAAGGACAGGCCGGGCGCGAAGACGTCCACGTCCAGGCCGCGGGACAGGCCCAGCTCGACGTAGGCGAAGCCGTCCGCGAGGGTGTACGCCAGTTCCTGCGCGGCCGTCGCCCCGGCCTCGCGGATGTGGTAGCCGGAGACCGAGAGCGGCTTGTACGCCGGGATGCCCTGGGCGCAGTGCTCCATCAGGTCGCCGATCAGGCGCAGGTGCGGCTCGGGGGCGAAGAGCCACTCCTTCTGGGCGATGTACTCCTTGAAGATGTCGGTCTGCAGGGTGCCGTTGAGCACCGCAGGGTCCACGCCCTGGCGCTCGGCGGCGACCAGGTACATGCAGAAGATCGGGACGGCCGGGCCGCTGATCGTCATCGAGGTGGTGACCTCGCCGAGCGGGATGCCGGCGAACAGCACCTCCATGTCGGCGGCCGTGTCGATGGCGACGCCGCAGTGGCCGACCTCGCCGAGCGACTTGGGGTCGTCCGAGTCGTACCCCATCAGGGTGGGCATGTCGAAGGCGACCGAGAGGCCGCCGCCGCCCGCGTCCAGGATCATCCGGTAGCGCTCGTTGGTCTGCTGCGCGTTGCCGAAGCCGGCGAACTGGCGGATGGTCCAGGTGCGGCCGCGGTAGCCGGTGGGGTGCAGGCCGCGGGTGAACGGGTACTCGCCCGGCCAGCCGATCCGCTCGAAGCCCTCGACGGGCTGCCCGGGGGCGGGGCCGTAGACCGGCTCGACCTCGTCGCCGGAGAGGGTGGTGAAGTCCGCGTCGCGCTTGCGGGCCTTGTCGTACCGCTGCTGCCAGCGCTGGCGTCCGCGCTCGATCTCCTCGGCGTCCATGGGCCGAACTCCGCTCCGTACGGCCGCCACGGCACCGGGCGGCACAGCTATTAGGACGTCCTACTAATTTACTCGGACGTCCTAGTAATTGTCGATGGAGACCCGCCCCGGGAAATCGGCGGCAGCCGACCCTCCAGCGGAATCGGCGGCGACCGGCCCTCCCGCGGAATCGGCGGCGGCCGCGGCCGGAAACGCCGAGGGCGCCCCTCCCCCAACCGGGGAAGGGGCGCCCTCGCGGGAGCTACAGGCTCAGACGCCGGCCGGCTGGCGGGCGCCGCCCGCCGGGAGCTGCTCGGCGGCCTCGCGGGCCACCCGGCGCTCGAAGACGAAGGAGAGGAACGGGATGCAGCCCGCCGCCAGGGTCAGCACCAGGCGGCCGAGCGGCCACTTCAGCTTCTGCCCGAGCATGAAGGTCACCACGAAGTACCCGATGTACAGGTAGCCGTGCAGCATCGCGACGTAGGTGGTCAGGTCCTCGGCGGTGCTGAAGCCGTACTTCGCCACCATGAAGCCGCAGAACACCAGGAGCGCCACGCCGGTCGCAATGGCCAGGCCGCGGTACCAGCCCAGCAGGGGGGTCGCCTTCATTCTCTTCCTCGCCTCGCTCGGCAGTTTCAGCGGGTACGCCCGGATCCGCGCACCGCCCCCACGAGGGTAGCCGTCCTCACGGCCGCTCCTCCGCAGCCCCCTCGCCCGGCTCGGCGAAGTCGCCCGCCGCGATCCGCAGCGGCTTGAGCAGTTCGAACACCTGCCGGCACTGGTCGGGGCCGTACTCCTCCAGCCCGAACTCCATCGCCATCAGCTCCCGGGTGGCCTCCTCGACCACCTCGCGGCCGCGCCCGGTGATCGCGGCGAGCACCCCGCGGCCGTCCAGCGGGTTGGGGCGGCGGGCGACCAGGCCGGCCCGCTCCAGGCGGTCGACGGTGTTGGTGACGCTGGTCGGGTGGACCATCAGCCGCTCGCCGATCTTGGAGAGCGAGAGCTCGCCGGTCCGGCTGAAGGTCAGCAGCACCAGCGCCTCGTACCGGGCGAAGGTCAGCCCGTACGGCTTGAGCACCGCGTCGACCCGGGAGAGCAGGATCTGGTGGGCGCGCATGATCGAGGTGATCGCCGCCATCGAGGGCACGGTGCCCCAACGGCGGGCCCACAGTTCGTCGGCGCGGGCGATCGGGTCGAAGTCGAGTGCGAGGGGCTTGGCCACCTCCTTACCGTACCGGCGGACCGGACGTGTGCTACCAGCCGTCCTGATGGTGGACAAGCGCGACGCGTGGCGGGATCCCGCCAATCGGACGGCCAGGTCCATACCTGGACATTGCGTCGGTGTGAATGGCGGGCAACAGCCGCCCGGCGCAGCGGGGTTGGCCGCCGAACGCCCGAACACCCCGGTATCAGGCCTCGGTTCGGATCGAAACCCGCTGAAAGTCGGGGTAAAAGATCCGTTTCGTCCCTCCGTTCACATTCCCTCGTCTTGGCGGGACTTGGCCAATTCATGAGGAAGACCTGTCATTTGATTTGCTCGATTGTCATGCTTTCGGCCAACCCCGTTCGACCGCCACCACCCCCACCCCACCGGTGGCAGCCGCACGACCGTTCGGGGTCCTCGCACGTCAGCGCCCGTCCCGCCCCGAAGGTGCCGAACCCGGCCCCCGGGACGCGGCGCGACCGCGCCCACACGCGGTTTCCCGGAAGGACTCGTCCGTGAAGCGAAAGCTCGCCGCAGTCGCCGTACTCTCCGCCACCGCGCTGCTCACCGGTGTCGTCCAGGCCGGAGCGGCCCAGGCCGGCCCGGCCCCGCACGCCCCGCAGCACGTCGACCTGATCGCCCAGGCCAACGGCCAGGCCGGCAAGGTCGCGCACGCCCTGGCCCTGGGCGGCCAGGAGCAACTGGTGGCCAAGGACGTGGTGGTGGACGCCGACGGCACCCGCCACCTCCGCTACGAGCGCACCTACGCCGGACTCCCCGTCCTCGGCGGCGACCTGGTCGTGCACCAGAAGGCGGACGGCTCGACCACCGCCGTGGACAAGGCCGTCGGCGCGAAGCTCGCGCTGCCCAGCCTCAGCCCGCAGATACCGGCGGACCAGGCCGCCGCCCAGGCGACCGGCGCCGTGCGGTCCACCGTCGGCATCACCGTCGACGAGGACGAGGCCCCGCTGACCGAGGTGCACCAGACCGGCAAGGCCGAGCTGGTCGTCTGGGCCAACGACGGCAGCCCGCGCCTCGCGTACCGGACCACCGTCGAGGGCCTGCGCGCCGACGGCACCCCGAGCAGCCAGCTGCTGGTCACCGACGCGGCCAGCGGCCAGGTGCTCTCCACCCACGAGCAGGTGCAGACCGCCTCCGGCAGCGGCAAGGGCGTCTTCGTCGGCAGCGTCCCGCTGACCACCACCCAGAGCGGCAGCTCGTACCAGCTCAAGGACGCCACCCGCGGCGGCCAGGCCACCTACAACCTGAAGAACAAGACCTCCGGCTCCGGCACCCTGTTCGCCAACACCACCAACAGCTTCGGCAACGGCCTGGTCTCCAACCCGGAGTCCGCCGCCGTCGACGCCCAGTACGGCGCGGCCGCCACCTGGGACTTCTACAAGAAGACCTTCGGCCGGAGCGGCATCAGGAACGACGGCGTCGGCGCCGTCAGCCGGGTCCACTACGGCACCAACTACGTCAACGCGTTCTGGAGCGACACCTGCTTCTGCATGACGTACGGCGACGGCGCCAGCAACACCCACCCGCTCACCGCGATCGACGTCGCCGGGCACGAGATGACCCACGGCGTCACCTCCGCCACCGCCGGCCTCGACTACTCGGGCGAGTCCGGCGGCCTCAACGAGGCCACCTCGGACATCTTCGGCACCATGGTCGAGTGGTACGCCAACCTGCCCTCGAACCCGCCGAACTACCTGATCGGCGAGAAGATCAACCTGCGCGGCGACGGCAAGCCGCTGCGCTACATGGACCAGCCCTCCAAGGACGGCCGCTCGGCCGACTACTGGGACGCCAACGTCGGCAACCTGGACGTCCACTACTCGTCCGGCGTGGCCAACCACTTCTTCTACCTGCTCGCCGAGGGCAGCGGCGCCAAGACCGTCAACGGCTTCAGCTACAACAGCCCGACCTTCGACGGCTCCTCCCTCGCGGGCATCGGCCGGGACAAGGCCGCGCAGATCTGGTACCGCGCGCTGACCGTCTACTTCACCTCCACCACCGACTACTCGGCGGCCCGCGCCGGCACCCTCAGCGCCGCGGCCGACCTGTACGGCTCCGGCAGCACCGAGTACAACGCCGTCGCCGCGACCTGGTCCGCCGTCAACGTCAACTGACGTACGGCGGAAGGTGAGCTGGACGCCCGGGGCCCCGTTGGAGGGCAGGCCCCGGGCGTCCGTCCGCGTCCTACCGCTGTCAAGCGGGTCCGAATGGCGAGGTTCCGCCAGCCGGGACGAACCGCGGATTCCGGACAGTGGACGGCAGCCGAACCATCCGCACCGGCGCTGGCGACTCCTGGCCAATCCGCGGAGGCGCCCTGTCCTTCGCTGCCCTGGATTGTCATGCTTATGACCAAGCTCTCGTCCGATCCCCTGTCTCCCCCCACCCGACCGACAGGGCGTCAGCAGCCGCACGGGAGCCGCACGTCCGCGCCCTACCGCCCCAACGGCGCCACCCCCGGCGCCCCGGTACGCGGCGCACCCGCAGGCACCCGCGGGTCTCGTGGAAGGAACAGCCCCACGTGAAGCGAAAGTTGACCCTCCCGGCCGTACTCTCCGCCACCGCCCTGCTGGCCGGCGTCGTCCAGATCGCCGCCCTCCCCGCCGCCCAGGCGGCGGACCGGCCGCAGACCGCGCCGCAGACCGCGCCGCTCGCGCTGGCCGCCGACCAGAGCGCCCCGCTCGCCGCCGCCCTGACCCTGGGCGCCCAGGAGCGGCTCGTCGTCAAGGACGCCGTGGTCGACGCCGACGGCACCCGGCACCTGCGCTACGAGCGCACCTACGCCGGACTCCCCGTCCTCGGCGGCGACCTGGTCGTGCACCAGCGCCCCGACGGCTCGGTGGCCTCGGTGGACCGGGCCTTCACCGGCCGGCTCGCCCTGCCGGACGGCCTGGCCCCCGGACTCTCCGCCGACCAGGCCGCCGAGCGGGCCACCGACGCGGTGCGGGCGACCGTCGGCCTGGCCGCCGACGACGACGAGGCCGCGCTCAGCCGGGTGGACGGCACCGACCGCACCGAGCTGGTGGTCTGGGCCGCCGACGGCAGCCCGCGCCTCGCCCACCGCACGGTGGTGCGCGGCGAGCGCGCCGACGGCACCCCGAGCAGCCAGCAGGTGGTCACCGACGCGGCCACCGGCGAACTGCTCGCCACCCACGAGGAGGTCGAGACCGCGGTCGGCAGCGGCAAGGGCGTCCACGTCGGCACCGTCCCGCTGACCACCACCCAGAGCGGCTCGACCTACTCGCTCAAGGACGCCACCCGCGGCGGCCAGTCCACCACCGACCTCAAGGGCGGCACCTCGGGCAACGGCTCGCTGTTCACCAGCACCAGCAACAGCTGGGGCAACGGGCTCACCTCCAACCGCCAGTCGGCCGCCGTGGACGCCCAGTTCGGCGCCTCGGCCACCTGGGACTTCTACAAGAAGACCTTCGGCCGCAACGGCATCAAGAACAACGGCGTGGGTGCGCTCAGCCGGGTGCACTACGGCTCGAACTACGTCAACGCGTTCTGGGACGACGGCTGCTTCTGCATGACCTACGGCGACGGCAACGGCAACACCAACCCGCTCACCGCGATCGACGTCTCCGGCCACGAGATGACCCACGGCGTCACCTCCGCCACCGCGGGCCTCAACTACTCGGGCGAGTCCGGCGGCCTCAACGAGGCCACCTCGGACATCTTCGGCACCATGGTCGAGTGGTACGCCAACCTGCCGGCGAACCCGCCGAACTACTGGATCGGCGAGAAGATCAACATCTTCGGCAACGGCAAGCCGCTGCGCTACATGGACAAGCCCTCACTGGACGGCCGGTCCGCGGACTCCTGGTACTCCGGCGTCGGCAACCTGGACGTCCACTACTCGTCCGGGGTCGCCAACCACTTCTTCTACCTGCTCGCCGAGGGCAGCGGCGCCAAGAGCATCAACGGCTACAGCTACAACAGCCCGACCTCCAACGGCGCCAAGGTGACCGGCATCGGGCGGGACAAGGCCGCGGCGATCTGGTACCGCGCGCTGACCGTCTACTTCACCTCCACCACCAACTACAAGGCCGCCCGCACCGCGAGCCTCAAGGCCGCGGCCGACCTGTACGGCGCCAACGGCGCCGAGTACAAGGCGGTGGCGGCGGCCTGGAGCGGGGTCAACGTCAACTGACCCAAGCCTGGAGCCACTCCCGGTAAGAAACGGCGACAGGCTGCCGCGGCCCTTTGGGAGAGGAGGCCGTGGCAGCCTGTCGACCGTCCACGCGGAGCGGGATCAGGCGGTGGCGGGCTGCAGCTCGCCGCGCTCCTCCCGGCCGAGCATCCGCTCGGCGAAGAAGCCGCCGAAGGGCAGCACCGAGAGCACGAACAGCAGCACGCCGCGCTTGGCGTCCCACTTCTGCGCCTGCCAGGCCTGGATCCAGAAGACCACGTACAAGATGAACAGGACCCCGTGGACCATGCCCATCACCGGCACCGCGTCGAAGGAGGTGGTCCGCTTCAGCACCGAGCAGATCAGCAGCAGGACGAAGGAGATCCCCTCGGGCGCGGAGATCAGGCGCAGGCGGTGGACGGCGCTGCTGTTCACGTTGGATACCTCAATACGGGGGTCGGAGGCGTGGGCACGCTTGTGAAGCGACTCACAAGCCTTCCGGCCATTATCACCGAGCACATGTCCGACTCCCGGGCCGGGGGTGGCCACCGTGCCGGATGTCACAACGGCGTGCCGGAACGCCGCCGGACGCAGCAGTACGTCGCCCGTACCCCCTATCCTGCTGCCCGCGCGCCCACCGAACCGGGCGCCGCGGCAGCACACACGGGGCAACACACACGGGGGTAGCCACCACATGTTCAAGCGTGACTGGGACCGCAGGACCTGCGCCAAGCGCGGCCACATCACCTACGCGCCGACCGAGCCCGAGCTGGCCACCCGGCTGCACGCCGCCACCGCCGTCGGCGACGCCTGGCGCTGCCTGCGCTGCGGCGACTTCGCGCTCGGCGCCCCGCACGGCTCCGGCCCGGCGGCGGACGCCCCGCTGGTGCCGCGCGGCAAGGCGCTGCGGGACCTCTTCATCCTGCGCTTCCTCGCCGTCGAGCGGGTACTGCGCGGCGTGATCATCATCCTGATGGCCTGGGGCGTCTGGAAGTTCTCCAACAGCCAGGAGGCCGTGCAGCGGATCTTCGAGGACGACCTCACGATCTTCAAGCCGGTCACCGACCACTTCCACTGGGACCTCAACCACGCCCCGATCGTCGAGACCATCCGCAAGACCTTCGGCTACCAGAAGAAGACCCTGCTGATCGTCGCGGGCGCGATGATCGCCTACGCGCTGATCGAGATCGTCGAGGCGGTCGGCCTCTGGCTGGGCAAGCGCTGGGCCGAGTACCTGACCGTGGTCGCCACCGCCGCCTTCCTCCCGCTGGAGGCCTACGAGCTGCACGAGCACGTCAGCGCGGTGAAGATCTGCACCCTGCTGCTGAACATCGCCGCGGTGCTCTGGATCATGCTCTCCAAGCGGCTGTTCGGCCTGCGCGGCGGCGTGGTCGCCTTCGAGGCGGAGCGCCACTCGGCCTCGCTGCTGGAGGTCGAGGAGGCGGCCGGGACCGTCCCGCGCGCCGCCCACGGGGCGCACGCGCGGCACTGACCCGTTTGTCCCGAACCGGTAGCAGTTCGTCCACGCCCTCTCCCCCGCCACGGCCGCGCCAGCTAGATTGCGGCCGTGGCACAGTTCAGACTCCAGGGATCGCGCGTACTCGCCGTCGAGCTGGGCGGGGACGCCGTCAAGGCCCGGCACGGCTCGATGGTCGCGTACACCGGCCAGATGACCTTCAAGAAGCTGACCGGCGGCGGGGACGGGCTGCGGGGCATGGTCGCCCGCAGACTGACCGGCGAGCGGATGACGGTCATGGAGGTGAAGGGGCAGGGCACCTGCTACTTCGCCGACCGGGCCACCGAGATCAACCTGGTCCGCCTCGACGGGGAGACGCTCTACGTCGAGGCGGACAACCTGCTCTGCACCGAGGCCGGCCTGCACACCGGCACCAGCTTCACCGGGCTGAACGGCGTCTCCTCGGGCAACGGCTTCTTCACCACCAAGGTGGAGGGGCACGGCTGGGCGGCCGTCACCTCCAACGGGCCGGCCGTCATCCTGCGGGTCGGCAAGGACATGCCGCTGCGGGTCGACCCGGGCGCGTACGTCGCGCACACCGGCAACCTGCACCGCAGCGTCAAGTCGGGCGCGGGCTGGACCACGGTGATCGGCGAGGGCGGCGGCGAGGCCGTGCAGGTCGAGTTCACCGGCGAGGGCCTGGTGTACGTCCAGCCCTCGGAGAAGGTCACCGTCGGGGGTGACGTCTGATGGGCTTCACCCGGATCAACGGCAAGATGGTCGAGGCCCAGGTGGTGCCCGGCCAACGGCTGTTCAGCCAGCGCGGGGCGATGCTCGGGTACACCGGCGACGTCCGCTTCACCCCGAACATCACCGGCGGCCAGGGCGGGGTGATGTCGATGATCGGCCGGCGGGTCGCCAACGAGGACACCCCGCTGATGACGGTCGAGGGCCAGGGCCGGGTGATGTTCGGCCACGGCGGCCACCACGTGCACGTGATCGACCTGGTCGGCGACACCCTGTTCGTCGAGGCGGACCGGCTGCTCGCCTTCGAGGGCACCCTGCGCCAGTCCACCGTGTTCCTCGGCTCGCAGGGCGGGGTGATGGGCATGGTCCGCGGCCAGGTCAGCGGGCAGGGCCTGTTCACCACCCGACTGGAGGGCCACGGCTCGGTCGCGGTGATGGCCCACGGCGGCGTCTTCGAGCTGCCGATCACCCCCGGCCAGTCGGTGCACGTCGACCCGCAGGCGTACGTGGCGCACCGCGGCGAGGTGCGCAACAAGCTGTCCACGGCGATCGGTTGGCGCGAGATGATCGGCCGCGGCTCGGGCGAGGCGTTCCAGCTGGAGCTGTCCGGGCAGGGCGCGGTGTACGTCCAGGCGAGCGAGGAGAAGCTCTGATGTCCCACCCGCCGCAGCCGCCGCAGCCGCCGTACGGGCAGTCGCCGCACGACCAGCCGACCCAGCCGGGCTTCACGGTGCCGCCGTCCTACGGCCGCTCCGCGGACTACCCGCCGCCGCCTCCCCCGCCGCCGTCCTACCAGCCGCAGTCACAGCCGCAGTCGCAGCAGTCCCAACAGGCTTACGCCCAGGAGCAGTTCGGCGGCCCGCAGGCCCCGCTGCCGACCACCCACGGCGGCACCGGCCCGGTGGTGTACGACGCGTACACCCTGCCGGCCGACGACAACGTCAACCCGTACGCCTTCGCCGTCCAGCTGAACGGCTCCTACTTCCTGCAGAAGGGCAAGATGATCGCCTACTACGGCGATATCTCCTTCCGCGGCGTCGGCGCCGGGATGGTCGACCGGGTGCTCGGCCAGCACTTCAACTCGCCGCTGCACGCGTCGGACTGGGTGGTCGCCCAGGGCAGCGGCCGGCTGCTGCTGGCCGACCGCGCCTTCGACCTGAACTCCTACGACCTGGACGACGGCAACCTGACCGTCCGTTCCGGCAACCTGCTCGCCTTCGACCCGACGCTGCGGCTCAAGCAGTCGATCATCCCGGGCTTCCTGACCCTGATCGGCACCGGCCGGTTCGTCGCCGCCTCCAACGGGCCGGTGCACTTCGTGGAGCCGCCGGTCCGGGTGGACCCGCAGGCCCTGGTCGGCTGGGCGGACTGCCCGGCGCCGTGCCACCACTACGACCACGACTACCTGCACGGGGTGGTCGGCGGCCTTCGTCGGCTGACCGGGATCGGCGGCGCCTCCGGCGAGGAGCACCAGTTCGAGTTCATCGGCGCGGGTCAGGTGCTGGTGCAGTCCAGCGAGACGCTGATGGCCGAGCGGTCGGTCGGCCGGGTGGACGCCGAGGCCGGGGTCCCGGGCGGCGGGGTGCCGAACCAGCCGGGCCACGGCGGCGACCACCCCAACGCGCCCGGCCTCGGTAACCTGGGCGAACTCGGTCGGCGTTTCGGCCTGTAAACTTGTACAAGATTGAACTAAAACGGCTATGCTGGATCCCATGGATACGCACACGCTCGACTCTGCGGACAACCCACCGCCGCAGCCCGGGGAGGAGACCCCCTGGCTGACCGCCCGGGAGCAGCGGATGTGGCGCGCCCATCTGGAGGTCGCCAAGCTGCTGGACTACCAGCTCAGCCGCGAACTCCAGCCCCACAACCTGGCGATCAACGACTACGAGATCCTGGTCGTGCTCTCCGAGGCCCCGGACCACCGGATGCGGATGACGGACCTCGCGACCGCCACCCTGCAGTCCAAGAGCCGGCTCTCCCACCAGATCACCCGGATGGAGAACGCGGGCCTGGTCCTGCGCCAGGAGTGCCCCGGCGACCGCCGCGGCCTCTACGCCCACCTCACCGAGCAGGGCTGGGAGACCATGCAGCGGGTCGCCCCGGACCACGTGCGCAGCGTCCGGGCCCACTTCATCGACCGCTTCACCCCGGAGCAGCTCGACGCCATGTACGAGGCCCTGGCCCCCGTCGCCGAACACCTCCGCGGCCTGCGCGGCCGCTCGTAGCACCCGAACGCGCAGGGCCCCGGACCGCTGGAAACCGCCCAGCCGGTCCGGGGCCCTGCGCGCAACGCTCAGCCCGTGGTCAGGCCCGCCACCAGCTCGTCGGCCGCGCCGTACGGGTCCAGCCCGCCGGTGGCCACCCGCTCGGCCAGGCCGGCCAGGTGGCGGTCGCCGGAGAGGTCGCCGATCCGGGCGCGCAGCTCGGCCAGCGCGATCGCCTCGATCTCCTGGGCGGCCCGACGGCGGCGGCGCGCCGCCAGTTCGCCGGTCTCCTCCAGCCAGGCGCGGTGCTTCTCCAGCGCCTCGACCACCTCGTCCACGCCCTCGCCGCGGGCCGCGACGGTCTTGACGATCGGCGGGCGCCAGTCCCCCGCCCCGCGGGCCTCGCCGAGGCCCAACATGTGGTTGAGCTCCCGGGCGGTGGCGTCGGCGCCGTCCCGGTCGGCCTTGTTGACCACGAAGACGTCGCCGATCTCCAGGATGCCCGCCTTGGCCGCCTGGATTCCGTCGCCCATCCCGGGCGCCAGCAGCACCACGGCGGTGTCGGCCTGGGCGGCGACCTCCACCTCGGACTGGCCCACGCCGACGGTCTCGACCAGGATCACCTCGCAGCCCGCCGCGTCCAGCACCCGCAGCGCCTGCGGCGCCGCCCAGGACAGCCCGCCCAGGTGCCCGCGGGTGGCCATCGAGCGGATGAACACCTCGGGGTCGGTCGCGTGGTCCTGCATCCGGACCCGGTCGCCCAGCAGCGCCCCGCCGGAGAACGGCGAGGACGGGTCGACGGCGAGCACCCCGACCCGCTTGCCGAGCCGCCGGTAGGCGGAGACCAGCGCGGAGGTGGAGGTGGACTTGCCGACCCCGGGCGAGCCGGTCAGGCCCACCGTGTACGCCTGCCCGGTGTACGGCGCGAGCGCGGCCATCGCCTCCCGCAGCTGCGGGGCGGCGTTCTCGACCAGCGTGATCAGCCGGGCGACCGCCCGCGGCCGGCCCTCCCGGGCCTGCTCGACCAGCGTGGCGACATCGATCATCAGGATCTCCTTGCGCAGATGCCGGCGGTTGTCGGCAGCTCCGGCGGTTATCGGCAGATGCCGAAGGGCTGCGGACCACTTGTGGCGGTCCGCAGCCCCGAGGTCACGTCAGAGTGGTCAGGCCTTGGGGCTGCTCTCCTGAGGAACCCGGACGATCAGCGCGTCGCCCTGGCCGCCGCCGCCGCACAGCGCGGCCGCGCCGACCCCGCCGCCGCGGCGCTGCAGCTCCAGCGCGAGGGTGAGCACCACGCGGGCGCCGGACATCCCGATCGGGTGGCCGAGCGCGATCGCGCCGCCGTTGACGTTGACGATGTCGGCGGAGACCCCGAGGTCCTTCATCGACTGGTGGGCGACGGCCGCGAAGGCCTCGTTGATCTCGATCAGGTCGAGGTCGGAGACCTCCAGGCCCTCCTTGCCCAGCGCGTGCTTGATCGCGTTGGACGGCTGCGACTGCAGCGAGTTGTCCGGGCCGGCCACGTTGCCGTGGGCGCCGATCTCGGCGATCCAGGTCAGGCCCAGCTCCTCGGCCTTGGCCTTGCTCATCACGACCACGGCGGCGGCGCCGTCGGAGATCTGCGAGGAGGTGCCGGCGGTGATCGTGCCGTCCTTGGTGAAGGCCGGGCGCAGCTTGGCCAGGCCCTCCACGGTGGTGTCGGCGCGGATGCCCTCGTCCTGGCTGAACAGCACCGGCTCGCCCTTGCGCTGCGGGATGGCGACCGGGACGATCTCGGCCTCGAAGACGCCGTCGGCCTGCGCCTTGGCGGCCCGCTGGTGGGAGGCGGCGGCGATCTCGTCCTGCACGTCGCGCGGGATGCCCAGGCGGGTGTTGTGCTTCTCGGTGGACTCGCCCATCGGGATGTTCTCGTAGGCGTCGGTCAGACCGTCGTGGGCCATCGCGTCGAGCACCTCGACCGCGCCGTACTTGTAGCCCTCGCGGGACTTCGGCAGCAGGTGGGGGGCGTTGGTCATGGACTCCTGGCCGCCGGCCACCACGATGTCGAACTCGCCGGCCCGGATCAGCTGGTCGGCCAGGGCGATCGCGTCCAGGCCGGAGAGGCAGACCTTGTTGATGGTCAGCGCCGGGACGTTCATCGGGATGCCGGCCTTGACGGCCGCCTGGCGGGCCGGGATCTGGCCGGCGCCGGCCTGCAGCACCTGGCCCATGATCACGTACTGGACCTGCTCACCCGTGATGCCGGCCCGCTCCAGCGCGCCCTTGATCGCGAAGCCGCCGAGGTCGGCGCCGGAGAAGCCCTTGAGGGAACCGAGCAGGCGACCCATCGGGGTCCGCGCACCGGCAACGATCACAGAGGTGGTGTTGGTCATGGGACGGGCCCCTTCGCACGTCGTGGCCAGGTGGTGAGGATGCGCTCAGGGTACTGACCCGTTTTCCGCCCGTCACCGGAGCGACGGTGTGATCGAGCGCACTGGCACAGTCCAGTCAACACCGTGTCAACGCGGTCCGGGTGAACGTCCGGACATCTCCCGGCGTGCGAGCGGCGTGTGAGCAGGCTCGCACGTTGGGCACTGGCGCCGCCCGAGGGCCATACGCTGCACTGGGTGCCACTTTCCGTCCACCGCCCTGGAGGTCGCCGTGCTGACCCGTATCGACCACATCGGCATCGCCTGCCGAGACCTCGACAAGACGGTCGAGTTCTACCGCGCCACCTACGGCTTCGAGGTGTTCCACAGCGAGGTCAACGAGGAGCAGGGGGTCCGCGAGGCCATGCTCCGGATCAACGGGACGGACGACGGCGGCGCCTCGTACCTCCAGCTGCTGGAGCCCACCCGCCCGGACTCCACCGTCGCGAAGTGGCTGGAGAAGAACGGCGAGGGCGTGCACCACATCGCCTTCGGCACCGCCGACGTCGACGCCGACTCCGAAGCCATCCGCGACAAGGGCATCCGGGTCCTGTACGAGGAGCCGCGGATCGGCTCGATGGGCTCGCGGATCACCTTCCTGCACCCCAAGGACTGCGGCGGCGTCCTGACCGAGCTGGTCACCTCGGCCCAGCCCGGCGAGCACGAAGAGCACTGAAACGACCTCGGAACCACCCCCGGTGCCGCCCGCTCCCGGGCGGCACACAGGAGTTGAGCCCATAGCGACCCGTCAGTAACCTGGTCCGACAGCCGGAAAACCCCCACGCGGCCATTCCCCCGCGGTGCGGGCCCACTACAATGCCCAGGTGCGCGAAGACTCCGGGGGACGGAGGCGACGGGCACGGCCGATGACAGGCCTGTCCGCCCTCCGGTGGCCGGCCCGTCGCAGGGGAGTCCAGTACGCGGGCACGGCTGAACAGTCGCAAGACGGATCTGTCACCATTCTCCACAGGCAAGAGTTCGCCCAGGAGTCCACCCGGACGGGGGAACGCGGCACGTCCGCGCTCCCGCGACCAGGACTCCGACGACCGCGGCGGACGGCTCCGGCTTGGCAGCGGATCGTCCGGTGACCGCGGATGCAAGGACCAGTCGGACCGGACCCCCGGACACGGGAGCCCTGGACCGGCCGGGTCGAGGACGCGACCAGGAGATGGATGGGACCGCGGAGTGCGGGGCAACGACCGCTACGAGGTTGACGATCACCTCTCCCAGTTCGAGGCCGAGATGGGTCGGACTCGGAAGGAGCGGGACAAGGCAGTCGAGCATGCCGAGGACCTCGCCTACCAGGTGGAGGTGCTCCGGGCCAAGCTGCACGAATCCCGGCGCATGCTCGCCCAGCCGCGCGCCTTCGACGCCGTCTCCGGCCAGGCCGAGCAGATGCTCCGGACCGCCGAGATGCAGGCCCAGCAGATGCGCGCCGACGCCGAGCGCCAGCTGCGCGACTCCCAGGCCGCCACCCAGCGGATCATGGCCGAGACCGCCGAGCGCACCGCCCGGCTGGAGGCCGAGCTCACCGCGCGCCGCCGCCAGCTGGAGGACGAGCTCACCGAGCTGCGCCGCTCCGCCGAGCAGCACGTCAACGGCTGGGCCGAGCAGACCCGGTCCGGCTCCGAGCAGGAGGCCCAGCGCCTGCTGCAGGACGCCCGCGCCGAGGCCGAGCGGATGGTCGCCGCGGCCCGCGCCGAGGCCGCCGCCCTCTCCGACCACGCCCGCGCCCAGACCGCCGCCGACGTGGACGCCGCCCGCGGCGAGGCCCAGGCCGCCGCCGAGGCCGCCCTGCAGAAGGCCCAGAACGACGCCGAGCGGCTGCTGCGCGCCGCCTCCGAGCACGCCCAGCAGGCCGGCGCCCAGGCCGCCGCCGACGTGGACGCGGCCCGCGGCCAGGCCCAGCAGGAGCTGGCCGCCGCCCATGCCGCCGCCGAGCAGCAGCTGGCCGTCGCCCACACCGAGATCAGCCGGCTCAAGGAGCAGGCCGCCGCCGAGCAGGCCCGCGCCGAGCAGCAGCTCGGCGCCGCGAAGGCCGAGATAGAGCGGCTGCGCGACGCGGCGATCGCCGAGGCCGAGCGCGCCCGCCGGGAGGCCACCGAGCTGCGGGTCCAGGCCGAGCAGGCCGCCGAGCAGCTCCAGGCCGACGCCGAGGCCGCCGCCGAGCGCAAGGTCGCCGACGGCGAGGCCGCCACCGAGCAGCGCTCGCAGACCGCCCGGGCCGAGATCGCCCGGCTGGTCGCCAACGCCACCAAGGAGTCCGAGGCCATCCGGGCCGAGGCCGAGGCGGTCCGCGCCGACGCCGCCACCCGGCAGGCCGAGGCGGACGCCGCCAAGGCCGCCGCCGCCGAGGAGGGCGAGCGGCTGCGGGCCACCGCCGAGTCGGTCGCCGCCCAGCTGAAGGCCGAGGCCGAGGCCGCGATCGCCGAGCTGCGCGCCCAGGCCGACCGGGACCTGGCGGAGCTGCGGGCGCAGGCCGAGGCCGACGCCCAGCGACTGCGCGGCGAGGCCGAGGAGGAGGGCCGGGCCGCCGGCGCCAAGGACGCCACCGTCCACCTCGCCAAGGCCGCCAAGACCGCCGAGGAGGTGCTCGGCCGCGCCAACCAGGACGCCGAGACCGCCCGCAGCGAGGCCTCCGCCGAGGCCGAGCGGATCCGCGCCGAGGCGCACGCCGAGGCCCAGCGGCTGCGCGAGCAGGCCCAGGCCGCCGTCGAGCAGGCCCAGAACGCCGCCCTGGACGACGCCGCCGCGATCCGCGAGCGGATCGAGCAGATGCAGGACGAGGCGGCCCGGCTGCGCGCCGAGGCCGAGGAGTTGCGCGCCCAGGCCGCCGCCGAGGCCGACCGGGCCCGCAGCGAGGCCCGCCGCCAGGCCGTCCTGCAGATCGAGGAGTCGGCGAAGAACGCCGAGGAGCTGCTCACCAAGGCCAAGGCCGACGCGGACGAGCTGCGCGCGGGTGCCGCCGGGGAGATCGAGCGGCTGCGCGCCCAGGCCCAGGAGCAGGCCGCCGAGACCCAGGGGCGGGCCGAGCAGACCCTGGCCCGGGCCCGTACCGAGGCCGAGAAGATCACCTCGGCCGCCACCCAGCAGGGCCAGGACGCCGTGGCCGCCGCCAAGGCCGCGGCCGCCGAGAACCGCACCGCCACCGAGCGTGAGACCGCCGAACTCCGGCGCGGCGCAACCGAGTTCGACCAGCGGGTACGCTCCGAGGCGATCGCCGCCGCGGAGGCCGTGACCGCCGAGGCGCAGGCCGAGGCGAACGCCGTCCGGGACGCCGCGGTCGCCGACGCCGAGCGCGTGCGCACCGAGGCCGACACCGAGGCCGCCCGGACCAGGGCCGAGGCCGAGGCCACCGCGAACGCGCTGCGCGAGGAGAGCCGGCGCGAGCACGAGGAGGCCGCCGCCGGGCTGCGGAGCGAGCGCGAGGAGACCGCCGAGCAGCTGGCCGGCGCCCGCACCGCCCGCGAGCAGGCCGAGCAGGGCGCCGCCGAGCTGACCGAGCGCACCGCCCGGGAGAGCGCCGAGGTCCGCGCGGCCGCCGACCGGTACGCCGCCGAGCAGCGCGAGGAGGCCGACCGGTACGCCGTCGACCACCGCGCCGAGGCCGAGCGGGCCGCGGCCGAGCTGCGCGCCCTCGCCCTGCAGGAGACCACCCAGCAGCGCGAGGCCGCCGAGGCCCACGCCGACCGCGTCCGGACCGAAGCCGAACACCACGCCACCGAGCTGCGCACCGAGGTCGAGCAGTACGCCGCCGACCACCGCGCCGAGGCCGAGCGGGCCGCGGCCGAGCTGCGCGCCCTCGTCCAGCAGGAGACCACCCAGCAGCGCGAGGCCGCCGAGGCCCACGCCGACCGCGTCCGCACCGAAGCCGAACACCACGCCACCGAGCTGCGCACCGAGGTCGAGCAGTACGCCGCCGACCACCGCGCCGAGGCCGACGAGCTGCTGGAGCACGCCGAGACCGCCGCCGAGCAGCGCCGGGCCGAGGCCGCCCAGGACGCCAAGGCCACCCGCGAGAAGGCCGCCGCCGAACTGGCGCTGGCCAACGAGCAGGCCGAGACCGTCCGGGCCGAGGCCGGCCGGGAGCTGTCCGAGGCCCGCGCCACCGCCGACGGCATCCGCGCCGAGGCCGCCGCCGAGCTGGAGCAGGCGCGCGCCGACGGCGAGGACGTGGTGGCCGCCGCCCGGGCCGAGGGCGCCGAGCTGGTCGCCGCCGCCGACGAGGAGGCCGCCGAGGTCCGCCAGTCGGTGGCCGGCCTGCACGAGGCCGCCGCCGAGCAGATCGCCACGCTGCGGGCCGCCGCGGAGCAGGACGCCGCGGACACCCGCGACCGGGCCGAGCTGGACGCCGCCGAGGTGCGCGAGCTGGCCGAGCGCGAGACCGCCGAGCAGCGTGAGGCCGCCGACCGGTACGCCGCCGAGGTACGCGAGTCGGCCGACCGGGAGACCGCCGAACAGCGCGACCTGGCCGAGCGCGAGACCACCGAGCAGCGCGAGCTCGCCGACCGGTACGCCGCCGAGCTGCGCGCCCGGACCGAGGCCGAGACCACCGCCCTGCGCGAGCGGACCGAGCGGGAGCTCACCGCCGAGCGCGAGGCCGTCGAGGCCGAGCTCGGCCGGCAGCGGGCCGAGGCCCAGGCCTACGACGAGCAGCTGCGCGCCGAGGCCGAGGCCGAGCTGCGGGCCGCCCAGGAGACCGCCGAGCAGCTGCGCGCGGACGCCGCGGCGCAGGCCGCCCGTACCGTCGCCGACGCCGACGCCCTGGGCCTGCGGACGATCGCCGACGCCGAGGAGCTGGCCGCCGGGCTGCGCGCCGAGGCCGAGGAGTACGCGCTCGCCACCCGCACCCTGGCCGACGACTACGACACCGCCACCCACGCCCGCGCCGACGCCTACGACGCGGAGACCCGGGAGGCCGCCGAGCAGTTCGACAAGGCCACCCGCGAGCGGGCCAAGTCCGTCCTGGAGAAGGCCTTCGCCGACGCCGAGTCGCTCGGCGAGGACGCCCAGACCACCGCGCTGGCCACCACCGCCGCCGCCGAGGAGCAGGCGGACGCGATGGTCGCCGCCGCCCGCAAGGAGGCCGACCGGCTGGTCGCGGCCGGCGAGGCCGCCGGTCAGGCCGAGGTCGAGAAGGGCCGCTCCGACGCCGACACCCTGCTCGCCGAGGCCCGCCGGGACGCCACCGCGATCCGCGAGCGCGCCGAGGAGCTGCGCGAGCGCACCGACGCCGAGGTGGAGGCGCTGCACGAGCGGGCCCGCAAGGAGAACGCGGCGGCCATGAAGTCGGCCGGCGAGCGGGTGGACGCGCTGGTAACGGCCGCCCAGGAGCAGCTGACCGAGGCCGAGGAGCAGGCGGTGGCCACCGTCGCCGAGGCCGAGGACCGCGCCGCCGCCCTGGTCGCGGCCGCCGAGGACCGGGCCTCCGAGCTCACCTCGGAGGCCTCCGCGGAGGCCAGCAAGGTCCGGCTGTCCGCCGTCCGCAAGGCCGAGGGCCTGCTCAAGGAGGCGGAGACCAAGCTCGCCACCTCCACCGACCGGGCCGAGTCGCTGATCGAGAAGTCCGAGGCGAAGCTGCGCTCGGCGGAGGCGGAGGCCGAGGAGCGGCTCGACAGCGCGGCCGCCGAGGCGGAGAAGCGGCTGCGCGACGCCGACCGCACCGCGGACGAGCAGATCGAGCTGGCGAAGGCGGAGGCGGAGCGGCTGGTCGCCGAGGCGAAGGCCGAGGCCGAGCGGGTCACCGACGAGGGCCGGCGCGAGCTGGACGAACTGGTGCGCCGCCGCAAGGACATCAACACCGAGATCTCCAGGGTCCAGGACGTGCTGTCGGCGCTGGAGGCGTTCGAGGCACCGTCACCGGTCGCCCAGGGCAACGGGGGAAGCAACACCAAGAAGGACGGGGGCACCAAGGCCGGTGCCGGAGTCGGCTCGCCCCGGTCGGGTGGCAATCGCTCCAAGAGCGCACCACCCGATTGAGCGGACATTGGCGGTCATTGTCCGTGAGACAACGGCATTTCGCCGTCGACACTCCGGTACCGTGTCAGGATTCCCTCAACCACCTCAGCGGTTTGACGACAGGAAGCCCAGAGTCCCATGAGCGACAGTCACTCCCCTCACGGCTTCGACCTGGTACGCCGTGGGTACGAGCGCGCCCAGGTCGACGAGCGGATCACCAAGCTGGTGGCCGACCGTGACAGCGCACTGACCCGGATCAGTGCGCTGGAGAAGCGCATCGAGGAGCTCCACCTCGAAACGCAGACCGCCCAGGCGGCGGTCGCCGAGCAGGAGCCCTCCTACGCCGGTCTCGGCGCCCGGGTCGAGAAGATCCTGCGGCTCGCCGAGGAGGAGGCCAAGGACCTGCGCGACGAGGCGCACCGCGCCTCCGAGCAGCACCGCGAGCTGGCCGAGGCCGCCGCCCAGCAGGTCCGCACCGAGGCCGAGAACTACGCCAAGGACCGCAAGGCCAAGGCGGAGGACGAGGGTCTGCGGATCGTCGACAAGGCGAAGAGCGACTCCGCCCAGCTGCGCGCCGAGGCCAACAAGGACGCCCAGAACAAGCGTGAGGAGGCGGACGCCCTCTTCGAGGAGACCCGCACCAAGGCCGCCCAGGCCGCGCTGGAGTTCGAGACGAACCTGGCCAAGCGCCGCGAGCAGTCCGAGCGCGACCTGGCCGCCCGTCAGGCCAAGGCCGAGAAGCGCCTCGCCGAGATCGAGCACCGGGCCGAGCAGCTGCGCCTGGAGGCCGAGAAGCTGCGCACCGACGCCGAGCGCCGGGCCCGCCAGACCGTCGAGACGGCCCAGCGCCAGTCCGAGGACATCGTGGCGGACGCCAACGCCAAGGCGGACCGCATCCGCAGCGAATCCGAGCGCGAGCTGGCGGCGCTGACCAACCGCCGCGACAGCATCAACGCCCAGCTGACCAACGTCCGCGAGATGCTGGCGACGCTGACCGGCGCGGCCGTGGCCGCCGCCTCGCTGCCGAACGACGACACCATGGGCGTGCCAGCCCAGCAGTCGCGCTGACGCAGCCGCTGACGCGGTTCCGCGACAGGCCCTCACCCGCTGGGGTGAGGGCCTGTCGCATGTCCGCGTGTCACCACTCCGGGCCCTTTTTCACCGGGGGTAGGCCCCGTCGGGCCGCTGGTGCCCGCTGCTGAGCTGGTTGCCCTCGTCGTCCGAGACGGTGCCGTACCAGGAGGTGCACCAGACCGACACCGAGTCGGGCCAGTACTGCACCTCGAAGGGGTGTCCGGACCCGTAGTCGCCGTACGAGGTGACGATGAAGGTCTCGCCCGGGCGCATCCAGTAGTCCTCGCCGAGCGGCTCCAGGGTCAGCTCCACCAGCCCCTCGCCGCGGTTGGTCACCGGCATCCGGCCGGTGACCTCCAGCGCGGAGAAGTCCCAGCCCGCCGCGTCCGGGCTCATCCGGCGGCCACCCGGGCGAGCAGCCGGCGGACGGCGGCGTCGAACGCCCCCGGGGACTCCAGGGCGCTCAGGTGGCCCACGCCGGGGACGACGGTCAGTTCGGCGTCCGGGCATGCCCGGAGCATCAGTTCGGCCTCCTCCGGCGCCACCAGGGCGTCCAGGGCGCCCGCGAGGAACGCGACCGGCACCCGGAGCCCGGCCAGTACGTCCAGGGAGTCCGGACGGGCCGCCATGGCCCGCTGGGCCCAGGCGACGGAGGCCGGCGGCGCGGCGGCCACCATCGTCTGCACCCGCTCCACCAGGTGCTGCGAGTCGGGCCCGAGCTGCCCGGCCGCGACCTGCTCGTCCAACAGCAGCCGGACGCTGCCCCGGGCGGTGACGGCGGCGGCGATCCGCTCCCGGTTGGCCCGGGCGGCGTCGGTGTCGGCGGTGGCGCGGGTGTTGGCCAGCAGCAGGCCGGACAGCCGGTCCGGGTGGCGGCGGGCGAGGGCGAGCGCCACGTAGCCGCCCATGGAGAGGCCGCCGACCACGGCGCGGTCGATCCCGGCCGCGTCCAGCAGCAGCGCCAGGTCGTCGGCGACGAGGTCCAGCGAGGGTTCGTCGGCGCCCAGCTCGGTGCCGCCGAAACCCCGCTGGTCGGGGGCGAGCACCCGGACCTCGTCCCCGGTGAGTCCGGGCAGCGCGTCCAGCTGGGCGGACCACATCGAGGAGTTCAACGGGAAGGCGTGCAGCAGCACGAGGGGTGTTCCGGTACCGCTCTCGCGGACGGACACTGCGAAAGGGAGCTGACTCATGCAGCCACCGTATTCGGGTGGACGGGGTGAGCCCACTCAGCGGGCCCACCCGACGGGCCCCGGCATCCGCTTTGTCCTAGCCTGCCAGAGAGTAAGGGAGCGCCAATGATCGAGTTGCACGACCTGACAAAACGTTACGGCAAGACGCTCGCGGTGGACCGGCTCAGCTTCACCGTCCCCCAGGGCGTGGTCACCGGCTTCCTCGGCCCCAACGGCGCGGGCAAGTCCACCACCATGCGCATGATCCTCGACCTGGACCGCCCCACCAGCGGCCGGGTCACCATCGACGGCCGGCGCTACGGGCAGCTCAGCGAGCCGCTCAAGTACATCGGCGCCCTGCTGGAGGCCAAGGCCGTCCACCCCGGCCGCACCGCCCGCGACCACCTGCTCTGGCTCGCCCAGAGCAACCGGATCCCGACCAGGCGGGTGGACGAGGTGCTCTCCCTGGTCGGCCTCACCCCGGTCGCCCGCAAGCGCGCCCGCGGCTTCTCGCTCGGCATGGGCCAGCGCCTGGGCATCGCCTCCGCCCTGCTCGGCGACCCGGAGATCGTCATGTTCGACGAACCGGTCAACGGGCTCGACCCGGAGGGCATCCTCTGGATCCGCAACCTGATGAAGCGCCTGGCCGGCGAGGGCCGGACGGTCTTCGTCTCCTCCCACCTGATGAGCGAGATGGCCGTCACCGCCGACCACCTGGTGGTCATCGGCAAGGGCCGGCTGCTCGCCGACCTGCCGATGCCGGAGTTCATCCGGCGCAACTCCCGCTCCGCCGTCCGGCTGCGCACCCCCCAGCCCGAGCGCCTGCTCGACGTCCTGGCCGGGGCCGGACTGCGGCACGAAGCGGGCCCCGACGGCTCCTACGAGGTGGTCGACGGCGACATCGCCCGGCTCGGCGAACTGGTCTCCGCGCACGGTGTGGTGCTGCACGAACTCAGCCCCCAGCAGGCCTCGTTGGAGGAGGCGTTCATGCAGATGACGGCGGACTCGGTGGAGTACCACGCGGGCGACGGCCCCGGCCGGGACGCCGCCGGCGCCCCCGGGGAATGGGGCGCGGGCTGGAAGGCGGACGGCAGCCGGCCGACCGCGGCGGCGCGGCAGGAGGAGAACTGAGATGACGTCCTTCCCGGCGATCCTGCGCTCCGAGTGGACGAAGATCCGCAGCGTCCGCTCCACGGTCTGGACGCTCGCCCTGGCCTTCGTGGTCACCGTCGGCATCGGCGCGCTGCTGTCCCTGCTCACCAACAACAACTTCACCGAGTTCAGACGCCACGAGCAGACCCCGTTCGACGCCACCGGCACGGCCTTCTCCGGCATCATGCTCGGCGAGCTGGCGATCATCGTCTTCGGGGTGCTGGCGATCGGCAACGAGTACAGCAGCGGCATGATCAGGGTCACCCTGGCCGCCGTCCCCCAGCGCGGCACCCTGCTGGCCGGCAAGGCGATGGTGCTCGGCTCGCTCGCCCTGGCCGTCTCGCTGGTGACCGCCTTCGTCACCTTCTTCGTCGGCCAGGCGCTGCTCGGCTCGCACTCCACCACCCTGGACGAGCCGAACGTGCTGCGCGCGGTGCTCGGCGCCGCGCTCTACCTGACGATGCTCTGCCTGTTCTCGGCCGGCGTCACCGCCATGCTGCACAACCAGACGCTCGCCCTGGGCGTGCTGGTGCCGTTCTTCTTCCTGCTCTCGCCGATCCTCTCGGCGGTGCCGAAGGTCAAGACCCTGGCCCACTACTTCCCCGACTACGCCGGCTCGCGGATGCTGCTGGTCTACGAGCAGAACGGCCAGCCGTACGGGCCGTGGGCGGGCTTCACGATCTGCCTGGCCTGGACGCTGGCGGCGCTGGTCGGCGGCGCGCTGGTGCTCAAGAACCGCGACGCGTAAGGGCGTTCGGGCTTTCGAGCGGCAGTCGGACCGGTTCGGATCAGTTCGGGTCGGTTCGGGGCGGTTCGGGGCGGTTCGGATCAGTACCGCGGAGCGCCGCGGCCTCGCAGCACGTTGGAGGCCCGGCGCTCCCGCGCCCCCCAGCACGCCCGGTGCCAGTGCCGCCGGTCGTCCACCCCGCCGCCGTGCATCGGCCAGGCCACCACGTGGCCCACCCGGGGCGGGATCTCCTGGTCGCAGCCCGGGCAGCGGTAGAACCGTCCCGACGTCCCGGCGACCGTCTGCACCACCCAGTCGTCACCCTGGTAGCTCTCGGTGCGGCGCAGCGAACCGCCGAGCGGGGCGGCGGCCGGCTCGGCGTTCTCGCGGTCGGCGGCGCTCTTGATCCGGTTGCGGCGGGGCACGGCGGACTGCCTCTCTTCCGGGGGCTCGAAGTCGTTCCAGCCTACGGGTGTCAAACCCTTTTATTGGCCCCTATCACGGCATCGGCCGACCGTCCGGGCTTTTTGCCGAGATCCACCCGATCATCGGGGAAATTCGGGGTTCCGCGTGCCATTGGCACATGACATCGGATACCCACGAAGGGACAGGCGGGGCCCGCAGACCCTGCGTGCACCCGAGGAGGCCACCAGGATGACCAAGACCAGCCCGCGCGCCGAGACCCGCCGACCCGTCGGCGTGCGCCCGCCCGCCCCCGGCCCGACACTCACCTCCGTACCGCCGCACGCCGTCACGGGCGAACCGCTGGGCGCCGTGCAACGCGCCGGCGCACTGCCGCCGGACACCGCACCGGTACGGGTCGGCGCGTTCCTGTTGTCCGCGCAGTTCCCCGGCCAGAGCCACGGCGAGGTGCTGGAGCGCACCGTCCGGGCCACCGTCGAGGCCGAACGCGCGGGCCTGGACAGCGTATGGCTGGCCGAGCACCACTTCGTCCCGTACGGGGTCTGCCCCAACGCCGCGACCCTCGCCGCACTGCTGCTCGGCCGCACCCGCCGGATCGGCATCGGCACCGCGGTCAGCGTGCTCTCCACCAGCCACCCGGTGACGCTCGGCGAACAGGCCGCACTGCTGCACCTCACCTCCGGCGGGCGCTTCACGCTCGGGGTGGGCCGCGGCGGGCCGTGGATCGACCTGGACGTGTTCGGCAGCGGCGTGGGCGCCTTCGAGAACGGCTTCCCGGAGCGGCTGGACCTGCTGCTGCGCTGGCTGCGCGGCTCCCGGGTGGGCGCGGACGGGCCGCAGTTCTCCTTCCCCGAGGTGGCGGTGGTGCCGCAGGCCACCGAGTCGCCGCGCCGCCCGGGCCTGGGCAGCTGGCTCGGCCTGGACGAGCCCACCGGCCCGGTGCTCTTCCCCCGCCAGCGCCAGGACGCCGACGGCCTCGGCGAGGAACTCACCAGCGCCGGACGGCCGGTGGCCGGGCCGCCGGTGGTGGTCGCCTGCACCTCCCCGGGCGGGGTGCGGCTGGCCGCCGAACGCGGCCTGCCGATGCTGCTCGGCATGCACTCCGGCGACGACGACAAGCTGCGGATGCTGGAGCTCTACCGCACCGCCTGGCTGGCCGCCGGACGCGGCGAGGAGCAGCTGCGCCGGGTGACCCGCCAGCACGTCGCGGCGGGCGTGGCCCAGGTGGAGGACCGCGCCTCGACGGCCCGGGCCACCCTGCTGAACGCGATGCCCGGCTGGTTCGAGCACGGGCTCGGCGCCCACCGCACCGTGGACGGCCGCGAGCGCAAGATGCGCGACCCGCACCAGTACACCGAACTGCTCTGCGACCTGCACGCGGTGGGCACCCCGAGGCAGTGCGCCGACCGGCTGCTGGCCACCGCCGAGCGCACCGGCATCCGCCGCTTCGCCCTGCTCGCGGAGGGCAGCGGAGACCGCGAGGCGACCCTGCACAACATCGCCCGGCTCGGCTCCGAAGTACTGCCGCAGCTGGGCTGACCGCACCGGCCCGGACCGCCGCCCCTCCCCCCGCACCGGGGGACGGGGGCGGCCGGCTCCGGCCGGTTCAGCAGTCCCGCAGCTCCTCGGACTGGTTGAGCAGCTGCTCCCGGACGGAGGTGAAGCGGTCGTACCGCGCCTCGTTGGCCTCCGACGGCACGAACACCGCCACCCGGTGACAGTTCTGGAAGGCCAGCCGGACGCCGAAGTGGCGCTGCAGGGCGCCCCGGATGGCATCGCTGGCCAGGGCGCGCAGCAGCTGGCCGCGGGCCTGCTCGCTGGGCGGCGGCACCTGGTTGTCGGCGAAGTCGGTGCCGTCGACCTTCGCCTGGGCGACCAGCGAGCTGATCAGGTCCCAGGCGTACGGCAGCGAGACGCGGACGCAGTCGACGAATTCCCGCTCGTCGACCTCGCCCCGCTCGGCCTTTTCCAGCAGGGCCGGTGAGACGTCGAGCGACATGGATTCTCCTCTCACGGTCCACCCGCGCGGCGCCCGGGTGGTCATGCGTAGTCCAAGCTCACAGGGAGGGTGGGCGGAACAGCAGGTGGTGTCCGGAACGCCGTCGGACGGGCGTTTCCGGCACCTGTTGCGAAGGCGGCGGCGCAACAGGACGTGACGTCCCGAACACCGACCGCGTCAGAACAGCGTGGCAGTCAACGGCGGAGCAGGCCTGTCGTTCCTGCGGATTGCTCCGGAAATACGCCGTGGTGCACCAGAATGGCCTGATCCCGTCGGATCGTTCATCTGAAGTCTCCATCCCCGTTGACAGCGACCCCGCATCCGTACCGTCACACACCGTAGCGACCCGAGGGGGCGTACGCCAGAGCGCGGCGAGCGGTGGCGGGACCGCGAACCTCCATGTTCGCGGGGTTCGCGCTTTCTTCACCCGGTCCTCGCGGAATCGCATCAACTGGCCCCGGTGGGCTAGCGTGGTCGACCGTGCGTCTCGTAATTGCCCGCTGCTCAGTCGACTATGCCGGTCGGCTCTCCGCCCATCTGCCCTCCGCCACCAGGCTGATCCTGGTCAAGGCCGACGGCAGCGTCAGCATCCACGCCGACGACCGCGCCTACAAGCCGCTCAACTGGATGTCCCCGCCGTGCGTCCTCAAGGAGGCCGACGGGGTCTGGACGGTGGAGAACAAGGCCGGCGAGAAGCTCATCATCACGCTGGAGGAGGTGCTGCACGACTCCTCCCACGAACTCGGGGTGGACCCCGGCCTGATCAAGGACGGCGTCGAGGCCCACCTCCAGGAGCTGCTCGCCGACCGGATGGAGGTGCTCGGCAGCGGCTGGTCGCTGATCCGCCGCGAGTACCCGACCGCGATCGGCCCGGTCGACATCCTCTGCCGCGACGGGGACGGTGCCACCGTCGCCGTCGAGATCAAGCGCCGCGGCGAGATCGACGGTGTCGAACAGCTCACCCGCTACCTCGAACTCCTCAACCGGGACCCGCTGCTGGCCCCGGTCAAGGGCGTCTTCGCCGCGCAGGAGATCAAGCCCCAGGCCCGCGTCCTGGCCACCGACCGGGGCATCGGCTGCGTGGTGCTGGACTACGACGAGCTGCGCGGCATCGACGACGACAAGCTCAAGCTGTTCTGACCGTTCACTACGGCTTCGCGGGAGTCGTCGTCGGCGCCCCGGTCGGGCTGGCCGAGGTCGACGGCGGGGGTGTGGTCGGTGCGGACGTGGTCGGCGCGGGCGGGTTCGGCGTCGGTGACGTGCCGGTGCCGCCACCGGTCTGACCACCACTTCCCCCACCACTTCCCCCGCCGTTGCCACCGCCGTTGCCACCGCCGCTGCCGCCACCCGAACCGCCCTGCTTCGGCGGCTCCGGCGGCTGCGGCTGCCCCGGGGCGGGCTGCTGCGGCTGCCCCTGCGGGGCGTCCGAGCCGGTCGCCCCCGGCGAGGCGCTGGGCCGCTTCGACGGCGAGGCGCTCGGCGAGTGCGAGGCACTGCCGCTCGCCGAGGGCTCCGGGCCGGCCCCCGTCCCCGCCGGTGCGCCCGGCTCGGTGCCGGGAGCACCGGACGGGCCCGGGGAGTTGTCGGCGGACGGCAGCGGCGCCGGCGCGTTGCCGGTCTCGCCGACCTGGTCCAGCTGACCGTGCGGCTCCTTCCCCTTGGGCTCCTCCGGCCCGGCGAGGCTCATCGCCACCGCCGTACCGAGCACCCCGAAGGTGAGCAGCGCCGCAGAGGCCACCACCACCCGGCGGCGCTTGCCGGTCCGGGCCTTCAGGCCGGCCGGCACCCGGGCGGCGATCTTGCGGATCACCGGCCCGCGGCTCGGCGCCGCGGCCGCGGCGGCGGGCAGTTGGCGGCCGTCGGCGCGCAGCAGGTCCAGCATCCGGCGCGCGGAGGCGACCCCGCGCTGCTCCCCACCGGTGGCCCGCAGGGTGAGCGCGGTCTCCAGTTCGGCGATCGCCCGGGAGGGCTGCTGGAGGCAGATCGCGAGCACGCCGGCCTCGTGGTGGAACCAGGCCTGGTCGACCGTCGATCCGGTCCGCCGGGCCGCCTCCAGGCCGAGCTGCAGCACCCGCTCCCAGGCGCCCCAGCGCAGCGAGAGCGCCAGGGCGGGCGCCGCCGCCCGGGCCAGCCGGACGACCGCGTCGTGCCGCCCGGCGGTCCGGTCCGCGAGCAGCACCCCGATCAGCACCTCGGCCTCGGCGGCGATCTGCGCCAGCGACACCGAGCTGTGCCCGACCCACCAGGCGAAGTGCTGGGCGGCGCCGTCCACGCTGCCGCGGGCCGGCCAGTGCGGGAGGAGCAGTTCGAGCGCCCCGGCGGTCAGTCGGTGGTGCCCGCCGATGGACACCGCGAGTCCGGCGTCGGCGAGTTCGGCCAGCGCGCTCTCGCCCTGGCCGACGTCGATCAGCGCGGGCAGGTGCGGCGCGGTGGGGCACTCGCCGCCGAGCGCGACGGCCAGCCGCAGCACGGCCTGCGCGGGCTCGCTGAGCCCCTCCGCGAGCCGGACGGCGGGCGAGGCGGTCTCCGCGACCGAGGGCAGCGGGACGGTGCGCCGCAGCGCGTTCTCCCGGATCGCCGGGTCGGGGTCGTGGACGGGTTCGTCGACCGCGCCGAAGACGTCCAGCCGGTCCTCCTCGGCGGCGACCAGCGCGTCCACCGAGACGTCCCGCTGGCGCAGCAGCGCGGCGGCCTGGACGAAGCGCAGCGGCAGGCCCTCGGACTCGAACCAGAGGTCGACCGCCCAGGCCTTCTCGGCGACGTCCAGCGGACGCCCGGCGAGCCGGCCGGTGAGGGCCAGGCAGGCGGGCCGGGAGAGCCCGGGGACGAGGTGGTCGCGCAGCCGGGAGTCGGCGGGCAGCGACGGGCCGCCGGGGGCGACCGAGATCAGGAAGGCGCAGCCGGGGGCGGCGGCGAGCAGTTCCTCCAGCTCGGCGCCGACCGGCTCGGCCTCGTCGATCACGACGACCGCCCGGACCCCGGCGAGGTGGGCGGCCAGCCCACCCGGGTCGGGCCGGTAGCCGGGGGCGTGGTGGGTCGCCGCGAAGAGGTCCTGGAGCAGGTCGGCGGCGGTGCGGCGGTGGCCGCAGAGCTGGACGACACCGCCGGGGGCGAGGTCGGCGGCGGCCTCGGCGACGGCCGACAGCAGGGTGCTGCGGCCCGAGCCGGCCTGGCCGACCAGGCGTATCGAGCGGCCCTCGGCGAGCAGGCCGAGCAGCTCGGCGATGTCGGCCTCGCGGTCGAGCAGCGGCATGTCGGTGGGACCGGCGCCCAGGGCGAGCGGGCCGACCGCCCGGCCGACGCCGCCGACCGGGCCGCGGGCGGGCTCGCTGCGTTCGATCCGGCGCGGGCGGGGCCGCCACTCCTCCGGACAGGGGCGGGCCTCGGAGCCGTCCGGGGCCCCGACGCCGACCAGCAGGCCGCCGGAGACCAGTTCGCCGCCGCGGGTGCGGGCGGCCTCCTGCCGGAACTCCCCGGATGGCTGTGCCACGTTCTGCTCCGTATCGTGTTCGGCCGCCGGCGCCCCGCGCCGGCCGGCACACGTCTCGGTCGCGGCCGCGGGCGGGCTGTGGGCAGCCGGCCCCGGGCGGCCGTCATCTGACGGGCAGACTCTTGCACATCCGGGCCCGGGAGTGCAGCGCGGTCCGGTGCGGGGAAGGTGAAGGCCGGAAAGGCCCGTCGGACCGGACGCAGACGCGGCGGGCGGCCGGACAGTCGTGCGGACGGGCGTGCGGCGCTTCCTGCGCGCCGCTTCGTACGCCCCCCAAAAGACGGGCGAGGCGGGCCCTAGGAGGCCTGCACCTCGGGGATCCCGCCGTCGACGGCGAGGATGCGGTGCAGCTTGGTGGCCACCAGCAGCCGTTGGAGCTGCGCGGGGACGGCGCGCAGGACGAGCCGGCGGCCGATCCGGCCGGCCCGCCGGTGGGTGCCCATGATCACCCCGAGGCCGGTGGCGTCCCAGAACTCCAGTCGGCCGAGGTCCAGCACGAGGTCGCCGAGGCCGCCGTCCACGGCCTGGTGCAGCCGGGACCGCGCGTCGGCGGCGGTGCGCACGTCGAGGCGGCCTTCGATGGCCAGCGCCGTGTGGTCGCCGGTGATGCGCATGCTCTCCTCCTTCGCCTGGGTGGCCTGGTGCGGGGTGGGTCCGGCCCCGGCCGCGACGGGCCGGGAGGCGGGACGGCCCCCGGATCGGAGTGGGACTGCCCGGGCGGAGCGCCTGTGACGGCTCGGCTCGCGCCCGGCCCCGGTCGGAATGCCGGGTTCCCTCATCTGACGGTGGAGCAGCGCCGCAGGTTGCTGGTTTCCGCCGTGATCTGAAGCAACTTCACTCGTCCGAGGGAATATACGCAGGAACTCTCCACACCTACGCTCGATTACCGCCCAAATCACCCGTCTGCGGTACCCGGCGTGAGGAAGCTCACCCGCCCCGGCGCAGCGGGCCGTACGACGCCCTGATCGCACGGCCCACCAGGGCGTTCAGCCCCGTCGGCTCACTTGCTCTCGTACGGGTAGAAGCCGCGCCCGCTCTTGCGGCCGAGGTCACCGGCGGTCACCATGCGGGCCATGATCTCCGGGGCGGCGAACTTCTCGTCCTGGGTCTCGGTGTAGATGTTGCGGGCGGCGTGCAGCAGGATGTCGACGCCGGTCAGGTCGGCGGTCTGCAGCGGGCCCATCGCGTGGCCGAAGCCGAGGCGGCAGGCGGTGTCGATGTCCTCGGCGGTGGCCACGCCCGACTCGTAGAGCTTGGCGGCCTCGATGACCAGCGCGGTGATCAGGCGGGTGGTGATGAAGCCGGCCACGTCGCGGTTGACCACCACGACGTCCTTGCCGACGCCCTCGGCGTAGGCGCGGGCGGCGGCCAGGGTCTCGTCGCTGGTCTTGTAGCCGCGGACCAGCTCGACCAGCTTCATCATCGGGACGGGCGAGAAGAAGTGGACGCCGACGACCGACTCCGGCCGCCGGGTGACGGCGGCGATCCGGGTGATCGGGATGGCGGAGGTGTTGGAGGCCAGGACGGCGCCGTCCTTGGCGAGCTTGTCCAGCTCGCGGAAGACGCTCTCCTTGACGTCCAGGTTCTCGAACACGGCCTCGACCACGATGTCGGCCTCGGCGACGGCGCCCAGGTCGGTGGTGGTGGTGATCCGGCCCAGCGCGGCCTCGGCGTCCTCGGCGCTCAGCTTGCCCTTGGAGACGAACTTCTCGTACGAGGCGCGGATGCCGGCGAGGCCGCGCTGCAGCGCCTCCTCGGTCACGTCCCGCAGCACCACCGGGTGGCCGGCCTGCGCGGACACCTGGGCGATGCCGGCGCCCATCAGGCCGGCACCGATCACGGCGATCTGCTTGCTGGACGCATTGCTCATGGCTGGGTCTCCCGATGCCGTCGCCGCCCCAACGGGCGGGCCCTGAAGGCGGCTCAGGGCAGGGGTCACCGCCAACGAGCCGCTTTGCTCTGGCGGGGACTCTAATGCCCAAATCGTCCGTGCAATAGCAATCGGGAGTGTGATCTGCAACCGACCTGGTCACCCGACCAGGATGGTCGTCAGATGGTCAGACCGAGGTCCTGGGCCAGGATCGCCGCCTGCACCCGGCTGCGCAGCCCCAGCTTCGCCAGGATCCGGCTGACGTGGGTCTTGGTGGTCGCCTCCGCCATCTCCAGCCGGGCCGCGATCTCCCCGTTGGACATCCCGGCCCCGAGGCAGGCCAGCACCTCCCGCTCACGCCCGGTCAGGCCCGTCACCGCCGTCCGGGCCTCCGGTCCGACCGGGCGCCCGGGGCGGGCGAAGGTGCCGATCAGCCGCCTGGTCACCGAGGGCGCCAGCATGCCGTCCCCGCGCGCCACCGTGCGGATGCCCTCGACCAGGGTGTCCGCCTCCAGGTCCTTGAGCAGGAACCCGGCCGCGCCGGCCCGCAGCGCGCCGTAGACGTACTCGTCCAGGTCGAAGGTGGTCAGCACCAGCACCTGGGCGGCTCCGGCCTCGACCACCTGCCGGGTCGCCGAGACGCCGTCCAGCCGGGGCATCTGCACGTCCATCAGCACCACGTCGGGCCGCAGCTCCAGGGCCAGCCGGACGGCCTCCTGCCCGTCGGCGGCCTGCCCGACCACCTCGATGCCGGGCTCGGCGCGCAGGATCATCACCAGCGCCGCCCGCACCGCCGCCTGGTCCTCGGCCACCAGCACCCGGATCGTCATGCCCGTCCCTCGCTCTCCCGGCCGCGCGGCAGCACCGCGCGCACCCTCCAGTACCCGTCCCGCGGCCCGGCCTCGAAGCTGCCGCCGAGCAGTCCCGCCCGCTCCGACATGCCCACCAGCCCGGCCCGGGCGCCGGGCAGTTCGCGGCCCGGCCCGCCGCGGTACGGGCTGTCGACCGCGATCCGCAGCGCGTCGGGGCCGAACTCCAGCCGCAGCGCGACCAGTCCGGGCCCGGCGTGCTTGAGCGCGTTGGTCAGCGACTCCTGCACGATCCGGTAGGCGGCCAGCCCGACCGGTACCGGCAGCTCGCCGCGCTCGCCGCTCTCGGTCAGCTCGAAGTCCAGGCCGACGTCCTGTCCGGCGGCCCGGGCGTGCTCCAGCAGGGCGTCCACCGCGGCGAGGTCGGGCGCCGCGTACGACTCGTCGGCCTCTCCCCCGCCGCTGTCCCGGAGCAGCCCGATCATGCGACGCATTTCGGCCAATCCCTGGACGCTGTTCTCCCGGATCACCGCCAGCACCTCGACCAGCGGATCGTCCTCGGGCAACCGCCGCCGCCGGGCGACCGACTGGGCGCCGGTGGCGTGGATCGCGATCGCCGACAGGTGGTTGGCCACCACGTCGTGCAACTCCCGTGCCATCCGGGCGCGTTCGGCGCCGACCGCCTCGCGCCGGTCCATCTCCGAGAGCAGCGCGGTCTGTTCGGCCCGCAGCCGCTCGGCCTCCGCCACCTCCCGGTGCTTGCGCACCAGGTCGCCGGTCCACACCGGCGCCAGGAACACCAGGGAGCTGACCACCACGATCAGCAGCCCGGCCGAGGTCCCGGCCACGTACCAGACCAGGCTGGAGAGGACCAGCACGGTCGCCCCGCCGGTCAGGTGCAGCACCCGCGACATCCGGCTGCTGCCGTAGAGCACCGCCGCGTACAGCAGGTCGGTGTACATGATCGTCGTCGCCAGCAGGCTGCCGGCCAGGATGCTCCCCGCGAAGGCCAGCCCGCCCAGCGACACCGCGAGCACCGGCCTGGTCCGCCGGACCAGCTCCAGCCCCGCCATCACCAGCAGCGGCGCCACCACCGCCCACAGCGGCAGGCGGTCGGCCCGGTCGTACACCTTGAACACGATCAGCACGGCACCGCCGAGCACCCCGCACAGGGCGATCAGCCGGTCCAGTTGCCGCGGGGCGAGGGACGGTACGAGCACACCCCCATCTCACCATCCCCGGCGGCCCGCCCGGCTCCGGTCCACGGAGGAGCCCGCTACATCGAAAGGTGCAGGCCCGGACGGCACCGGGCGACGACGACAACCGCACGCCCGCGCACGAGCCTGGAGGCACACCCCACCGACCGGGAGCAGAACGTGATCGTCACCCTCATCGTCGCCGCCGAGATCTCCTGGTGGATCGTGCTCGGCCTCGGCCTCTCCGCCCGCTACCTGCTGCGGTGGCGCCGCACCAGCACCCTGCTGCTGCTCGGCCTGCCGGCGGTGGACCTCGCCCTGTACGCGCTGACCGTCCTGGACCTGCGCGGCGGCGCCACCGCGAGCTGGACGCACGCCCTGGCGGCGAGCTACGCGGGCTTCTCGGTCGGCTACGGCCCCTCGCTGGTCGCCTGGGCCGACCGGCACTTCCTGCACCGCTTCGCCGGCGGCCCCAAGCCGCTGCGCTCCCCCGTCTACGGCCCGGAGCGGACGGCCCACGAGTGGCGGATCGCCCAGCGGACGGTCGTCTCGGCCGTGATCACCCTGACCCTGATCACCCTGCTCGTCCCGCTGTCCGCGGGCTCCGCCCACTTCGGCACCTTCGCCCCGTGGTACTGGAGGCTGGGCATCGCGGCCGTCGTCAACGTGATCGTGGCGGGCTGCTTCTCGATCTGGCCCAAGGAGGCGCCGGCCGGCGTCACCGTGGTGGACGGCCGGGTGGTCGAGCAGCCCGCCCCGGCGGAGGAGTCCCAGCAGAGGGCCTCCCAGGACAAGGTGTCCTAGGGCAGGCCCCGCCCTAGCGGTTCTCGCCCGGCACCCAGAGCACGTCGCCGCGCTCCTTGTTGGCCACCCGGGCCAGGATGAACAGCAGGTCGGACAGCCGGTTGAGGTACTTCGCGGTCAGCGGGTTGACGGAGTCCCCGTACGCGTCGATCGCCGCCCAGGTCGAGCGCTCGGCCCGCCGCACCACCGTGCAGGCCAGGTGCAGGTGGGCCGCGCCGGGCGTGCCGCCGGGCAGGATGAAGCTGCGCAGCTTCTCCACCTGCTCCAGGTAGTGGTCGCAGTCCCCTTCGAGCCGGTCGATGTAGGACTGCAGCACCCGCAGCGGCGGGTACTTCGGGTCCTCGACCACCGGCGTGGACAGGTCCGCGCCGACGTCGAACAAGTCGTTCTGGACCCGGATGAGCACGGCCGCCACGTCCTCGGGCAGTGCGCCGACCGCGAGGGCCACCCCGATCGCCGCGTTCGCCTCGTTGGCGTCGGCGTACGCCATCAGCCGCGGGTCGGTCTTGGTGGTCCGGCTCATGTCGCCGAGCGCGGTGCTGCCGTCGTCCCCGGTACGGGTGTAGATGCGCGTCAGATTGACCATGCGGCCAGCCTAGCCGGGCAGGTTAGGCGACGTTGACCCTCTGCCCCGGGGGAGCCGCTTCCAGCCAGGCCAGGAAGCCGGTGAGCGCGTCCTCGCTCATCGCCAGTTCCAGCGGCGCCCCGTTGTGCAGGCAGCGCAGCACCACCGAGCCGGAGAGCAGTGCCAGCTCCTCCTGGCCCTCCGGGTAGCGCCGGCCGAGGACCTCGATCTCCCGGCGGGGCAGCACCCGGCGCGGGCGCGGGGCGTACGAGAAGACCCGGAACCACTCGATCGAGTCGCCGCTGTAGCGGCCGATACCAAAAACCCACCCCTTGCCGTCGGTCGGTGGGACCGGGGCGGAGGTGGGTTTGCCGTTCTCGTCGAGGTCGGGCTGCGTCGAGGCGTCGGCCGGCATTTTGAGCCGGTAACTGCAGTCGAACGTGCCGCCGACCCGCTGGATCAGGCGGCGGCGTACGGCGAAGGCCATCAGGCCGATCACTCCCAGCGCCACGACCGCCGCACACACCACAAGCGCGAGGACCATGCTCACCTACCTCCTCGCTACCCGCGTTCCCCGTTACGGTCGTACCAGACGACCGCGCTGACCTACCAACTACGACGACAGTCCCGGGGTCACGCTCGCGCGTCCCCGGGACCGTCGGTCGACCCCGTGAAGCCGGGGTCAGGCACACTCAGGCGTGGGCCTTGAGGCCGCGCGCCGCGAACAGTCGGACCTCGGCGCGACGCTCGGCGTGCGCGTCCAGGTCGGACTGGGCCTGCTCCAGTGCGCGCTCGGCACGCGCGACGTCGATCTCGTCCGCCAGCTCGGCGATCTCCGCGAGCAGAGACAGCTTGTTGTCGGCGAAGGAGATGAAGCCGCCGTGCACCGCGGCGATCACAGTGCCGCCGTCCACCGTGCGGATGGTGACCGGACCGGTCTCCAGCACGCTCAGCACCGGGGTGTGGCCCGGCATGATGCCGGTGTCACCGGAGGCCGTACGGGCGACGACGATGGTGGCCGCACCGGACCACACCTTGCGGTCGGCTGCGACCAGCTCGACGTGCAGCTCAGCCAACGTGGGCTCCTAGGCTCATGCAACCCCCGATTACTCGGGAGTTTCGGTAAGAATAACGGCCCCGCGCCTCCGGCATGAAACCGGCGGCACGGATTTGACCGGAATCACAGCCGATGCGACGCGAGGGGTGGGTCCCAGGGCTGGGGCCCACCCCTCACGGTCACTCAGCTGCTACCGGCCGCGATTACTTCTTCGCCAGCTCGGCGGCGTTCTTCTCGAGGTCCTCGATGCCACCGCACATGAAGAAGGCCTGCTCCGGGACGGAGTCGTACTTGCCGTCGGCGATCGAGTTGAAGGCCTCGATGGTCTCCGACAGCGGCACGGTCGAGCCCTCGACACCGGTGAACTGCTTCGCCACGTAGGTGTTCTGCGAGAGGAAGCGCTCGATGCGACGGGCGCGGTGCACCGTGATCTTGTCCTCTTCGGACAGCTCGTCCATACCGAGGATGGCGATGATGTCCTGGAGGTCCTTGTACTTCTGCAGGATCCCCTTGATACGGACGGCCGTCTCGTAGTGGGTCGCCGTGATGTACCGCGGGTCGAGGATGCGGGACGTGGAGTCCAGCGGGTCGACGGCCGGGTAGATGCCCTTCTCCGAGATCGGGCGCGACAGAACGGTCGTCGCGTCCAGGTGGGCGAAGGTGGTGGCCGGCGCCGGGTCGGTCAGGTCGTCCGCGGGGACGTAGATCGCCTGCATCGAGGTGATCGAGTGACCGCGGGTCGAGGTGATGCGCTCCTGGAGGAGGCCCATCTCGTCGGCCAGGTTCGGCTGGTAGCCCACCGCGGAGGGCATGCGGCCGAGCAGGGTCGACACCTCGGAACCGGCCTGGGTGAACCGGAAGATGTTGTCGATGAAGAGGAGCACGTCCTGCTTCTCGACGTCACGGAAGTACTCCGCCATGGTCAGCGCGGAGAGCGCGACCCGAAGACGGGTGCCCGGCGGCTCGTCCATCTGGCCGAAGACCAGCGCGGTCTTGTCCAGAACGCCCGAGTCGACCATCTCGTCGATGAGGTCGTTGCCCTCACGGGTGCGCTCGCCGACACCGGCGAACACCGACACACCACCGAAGTTCTCGGCGACGCGGTAGATCATCTCCTGGATCAGAACGGTCTTGCCGACACCGGCACCACCGAACAGACCGATCTTGCCACCCGTGACGTACGGGGTGAGCAGGTCGATGACCTTGATGCCGGTCTCGAACATCTCGGTCTTGGACTCGAGGTCCTTGAACTCGGGGGCCTTGCGGTGGATCGGCCAGCGGACCTCGACCTGCTTGTCGAACTCCGCCTTGTCGACGTTCAGCACGTCACCGAGGGCGTTGAACACCTTGCCCTTGGTGATCTGGCCGACCGGCACGGAGATCGCCGAACCGGTGTCGGTGACCTGCGAACCGCGGACCAGGCCGTCGGTCGGCTGCATCGAGATGCCGCGGATCAGGCCGTCACCGAGGTGCTGGGCGACCTCGAGGGTGAGGGTCTTCTTGCCCGAGCCGTCGGGGTTGTCCACCTCGACGTGCAGGGCGTTGAACATGTCCGGAATCGCGTCGACGGGGAACTCCACGTCGACGACCGGGCCGATGACCCGCGCGACGCGGCCCGTCGCCGTGGTCGGCTCAACAGTGGTGGTCATACTCATTCGCTCCCGCGGCTAGCGTCGGCGAGGGCGTTGGCGCCGCCGACGATCTCGCTGATTTCCTGGGTGATCTCGGCCTGACGGGCCGAGTTGGCAAGCCGCGTGAGCGACTTGATGAGCTCGCCGGCATTGTCCGTCGCGCTCTTCATCGCGCGGCGGCGGGCGGCGTGCTCGGAAGCGGCCGACTGCAGCAGCGCGTTGTAGATCCGGCTCTCGACGTACCGCGGCAGCAGCGCGTCGAGCACGCCCTCCGCCGACGGTTCGAAGTCGTACAGCGGGAAGATCTCCGACTTGGCCGGCGTCTGGTCGCTGAGCTGGACCTCGTCCAGCTTCAGCGGCAGCAGCCGCGCCGCGACCGCGTCCTGCGTCAGCATGGACACGAACTCGGTCGAGACCACGTGGAGTTCGTCCACGCCGCCGGTCTCGGCCGTGAAGGCCTCGATCAGCTCGGCCGCCACCGTCTTCGCGTCGCCGTAGGTCGGCTTGTCCGAGAAGCCCGTCCACGAGTTCCCCACCGCCAGGTTGCGGAAGGTGTAGTACGACAGACCCTTCCGACCGACGATGTAGGTCACGACGTCCTTGCCCTCGGCCCGCAGGCGCTCGGAGAGCGTCAGCGAGGCCTTGATGGCGTTGGACGAGTAACCGCCGGCCAGGCCGCGGTCCGCCGTGATCAGCAGGACCGCCGCGCGGGTGGCGTTCGGGTTCTCGGTGGTGAGCGGGTGCTTGGCGTTGGACCGGGTGGCCACCGCCGTCACCGCCCGGGTGAGCTCATCGGCGTACGGAGCGGAGGCCGCCACCGCGCGCTGCGCCTTGCCGATGCGCGCCGCGGAGATCATCTCCATCGCCTTGGTGATCTTCTTCGTCGCGGTGACAGAGCGGATCCGGCGCTTGTAGACCCGAAGCTGTGCTCCCATGGGTCGTTACGTCCTTTCCCTCGCTACCGGACTCAGGCCTGCTCGGAGAGCAGCTTGCCGTCGGCGGTCTGGTACCCCTGCTTGAAGGCCTCGATCGCGCCGGTCAGGGCGTCGACGGTGCCGTCGGCCAGCAGACCGGTCTCGACGATGCCGGCGAGCAGGTCCTTGTGCTGCAGGCGCACGTGGTCCAGGAACTCGCGCTCGAAGCGACGGATCTCGGCGACCGGGACGTCGTCCAGCTTGCCGGTGGTGCCGGCCCAGATGGAGACGACCTGCTCCTCGACCGGGAACGGCTGGTACTGGCCCTGCTTCAGCAGCTCGACCATGCGCGCACCGCGCTCCAGCTGGGCCTTGGAGGCCGCGTCCAGGTCGGAGCCGAAGCCGGCGAAGGCCTCCAGCTCACGGTACTGGGCGAGGTCCAGGCGCAGACGGCCGGCGACCGAGCGCATGGCCTTGATCTGGGCGGAGCCACCGACGCGGGAGACCGAGATACCGACGTTCACGGCCGGGCGGATGCCGGCGTTGAACAGGTCGGACTCCAGGAAGCACTGGCCGTCGGTGATGGAGATGACGTTGGTCGGGATGTACGCCGAGACGTCGTTGGCCTTGGTCTCGATGATCGGCAGACCGGTCATCGAGCCGCCGCCCAGGGCGTCGTTCAGCTTGGCGCAGCGCTCCAGCAGGCGGGAGTGCAGGTAGAAGACGTCACCCGGGTAGGCCTCGCGGCCCGGCGGGCGGCGCAGCAGCAGGGAGACGGAGCGGTAGGCCTCGGCCTGCTTCGACAGGTCGTCGAAGATGATCAGGACGTGCTTGCCGTCGTACATCCACTCCTGGCCGATGGCCGAACCGGTGTACGGGGCGAGGTACTTGAAGCCGGCCGGGTCGGACGCGGGAGCGGCCACGATGGTGGTGTACTCCAGCGCGCCGGCCTCCTCCAGGGCGCCGCGGACGGACGCGATGGTGGAGCCCTTCTGGCCCACGGCGACGTAGATGCAGCGGACCTGCTTCTCCGGGTCGCCCGAACGCCAGTTGTCGCGCTGGTTGATGATCGTGTCGACGGCCACCGCGGTCTTGCCGGTCTGGCGGTCACCGATGATCAGCTGACGCTGGCCACGGCCGATCGGGGTCATCGCGTCGATGGCCTTGATGCCGGTCTGCAGCGGCTGCTTGACCGACTTGCGGGCCATGACGCCGGGGGCCTGCAGCTCCAGGGCGCGACGGCCGCTGGCGGCGATCTCGCCGAGACCGTCGATCGGGTTGCCCAGCGGGTCCACGACGCGGCCGAGGTAGCCGTCGCCGACCGGAACCGAGAGGACCTCGCCGGTGCGGCGCACGGTCTGGCCCTCTTCGATGCCGCCGAACTCACCGAGGACGACGACACCGATCTCGCGGGTGTCGAGGTTCAGCGCGAGGCCGAGCGTGCCGTCCTCGAACTTCAGCAGCTCGTTCGCCATGACCGAGGGCAGGCCCTCGACATGCGCGATGCCGTCCGCCGCGTCAGTGACCTTGCCGACCTCTTCCACAGAAGCGGCGTCCGGCTGGTACGACTGGACAAAGTCGGCCAGCGCGTCCCGGATCTCCTCCGGACGGATCGTAAGCTCCGCCATCAGGCTTCCCTGCTCTCCTAGTTTGCGATCCTCGGCCCGCCATTGAGGGCCGCAAGTACTCGACTCTCGGCCGGGTCGTATGAACCGGCCGTACGTTTTGCCGACTCCTTGGGGAGCCGGTTCCCCGACCGAGGGTCGGATGTGCTGCTCGGGTTTGCTCAGCCTTCGAGCGACTGGCGAGCGCCTTCGAGGCGGCTCGACACGGTGCCGTCGATGATCTCGTCGCCGATCTGCACCCGGACACCGCCGACGACCTCGGGGTCGATGTCGATGTTCAGGTGGACCTGGCGGCCGTACATCCGACCCAGAGCACCGGTGAGGCGCTCCTTCTGGGCGTCCGACAGCGGCACCGCGCTGGTGACCAGGGCCACCACGCGGTCGCGGCGTGCGGCGGCGAGCTTCGAGTAGGACTCGAGGCCCTGCTCCAGGCTACGGCCACGCGGCGCGTTGACGAGGGCGGTGACCAGCCGGACGGTGCCGGCGTTGGCGCGGCCGCCGAGCAGCTTGTTGATCAGCTCGGCCTTCGCGACGGCGCCGGCCTTCGGCTCGGTGAGCGCGGCGCGCAGCTCGTGCGAGCCGCTGACCACCCGGCCGAAGCGGAACAGCTCGTCCTCGACGTCGTCCAGGACGCCGGCCTTGTCCGCGGCGATGACCTCGGCGTACGCGGCGAGCTCCTCGACCGCGTCCACCAGGTCACGCGCACCCGACCAGCGGGAGCGGACCAGGCCGGAGACCAGGTCCACGGCCACGCCGGAGACCTGACCGGTCAGCAGCGAGGTGATCAGCTGGGCCTTGTCCTGGCCCGACCGGGACGGGTCGGTCAGGACGCGGCGCAGCGACACCTCACGGTCCAGTACGGCCGTGACGGCGGTGAGCTCCTCGGCGAGCTTGGCCGCGTCCACCGAGGTGGAGTCGGTCAGGCTGTCGAGGTTCTGCCGACCGGCGGCGAGAGCCTCGCGGCTGGCGCCGATCACTTGGCCGCACCCTGAGCCACGGCGGCCTTGGCCTCGAGCTCGGTCAGGAAGCGGTCGATCACGCCGCTCTGCCGGGCGTTGTCCTCAAGGGACTCGCCCACGATGCGGGAAGCCAGCTGGGTGGCCAGCGAACCCACGTCCTGACGCAGGGCGGACGTCGCCTGCTTCTTGTCGGCCTCGATCTGCGCGTGACCGGCGGCGACGATGGCCTCGCGCTGACGCTGGCCCTCCTCGCGCATCTCGGCGAGCTGGGCGGCACCCTGCTCGCGAGCCTGCTCGACGATGCGGGCAGCCTCGTGGCGCGCCTCGGCGAGCTCGGCGCGGTACTGCTCAAGCAGGGCCTGGGCCTCGGCCTGAGCGGCCTCGGCACGCTCCATGCCGCCCTCGATGGCGTCCCGACGCTCCGACAGCACCTTCTCGATGCTGGGGAGGAGCTTCTTGCCGAGCAGACCGAAGACGATGAAGAAGCAGAGCAGGCCGATGATGATCTCGGGCCACGCGGGAAGCAGGGGGTTCATCTTCTCCCCCTCCTCCGCGAGGTGAGCCGCGAAATTCATATCTGGACCTTCCTCGAAAGGGTCTAACGGCGGGGGAATTACTTGCCGGCGCCGAAGACGAACGGCATGACGATGCCGATGAGGGCGAGCGCCTCGGTCAGCGCGAAGCCGATGAACATGTTGGAGCGGATCAGGCCGGCAGCCTCGGGCTGACGGGCCATGGCCTGGACACCGTTACCGAAGATGAGACCAACACCGATGCCGGGGCCGATCGCGGCGAGGCCGTAACCGATCGAGGCGACGGAACCGTAGACCTCAGCGAGGTTCTGCATTTCAGCTTGTCCTTTGCGGGGTGGTGGACCGGTGGTGGTTGGCCACCGGGCGTTCGGGAGGGGAAGCAGCCGGAGCTGCGTGGCTCAGTGCGCTTCTTCCAGGGCACCGGCGATGTAGCTGCTGGCCAGCATCACGAAGATGTAGGCCTGCAGGAACTGCACCAGCAGCTCGAAGGCGGTGAGGCCGACGGCGACCACGAAGGAGGCCGAGCCGTACAGCGCGCCCAGGGTCGGGCTGAGCAGGTACCAGGAGGCGATGGAGAACATCACGATCAGCAGGTGGCCGGCGAACATGTTCGCGAAGGCTCGGACCGCGAGCGTGAAGGGGCGCACGAAGATGTTGGAGAAGAACTCGATCGGCACCAGGATGAACATGACCCAGCCGGGGATGCCCGACGGCCAGCAGAGGTTCTTCAGACCGCCGACGAAGCCGTGCTTCTTGAAGGTCAGCGTCATGTAGGTGATCCACACGACCGCGGCCAGGCCCGCGGGGAAGGCGATCGACGCCGTCACCGGGAACTGCGCGAACGGGATGATCGACATGATGTTCATCAACCAGACGAAGAAGAACATCGAGACCAGCATCGGGACGTACTTCTCGCCCTTCTTGCCGATCGTCTCCATCACGATGGAGCGCTTGACGAAGTCGTAGCCGATCTCACCGACCAGCTGCAGCTTGCCGGGGACCAGGCGCGGCTTGGCGAAGGCGGCCCAGAAGAACACGACCACCAGCAGCGCGACGATGATCGACAGCAGCATCGGCTTGTTGAAGTCGATGCCGCCGACCGAGAAGATCGGCTTGAACTGGAACTCGTTCAGGCCCGGGGCCGGGAAGCCGCAGCCAGCGTCCCCGAAGTGGCAACTGCCTGAGGCGAGCGAGGACGTGAGTTCAGCACTCACCGCGGACTCCTTCGTCGTGGCGCATGGTTACGGCAACCTCGGTGTGTCGGCGTGGCCTGCGACCACGGAGCGGCACTGGAACTTGATGGGTTTCTCGCCGACCCCGCACGACGGCGCGCTGCGCGACTGCGGGATCATCGAAGACTTCGCGGGTCCGGGGGGCGATCAGTCCGCGATCCGGACAGACCAGGCCTCTTCCCGTACTCCGTTGTTGCGACGGACGATAGCAGCCCGTCAGTGCGGCATAAACACCGCCCCCCTCGTTGGGGGGACAGTCGGGCCTCGTCACTGTTGACGACCCTTGTCGGAGGGCTTGTCGCCCTTGTTTTCCGAGGCGTGAGGGTCGACGTAGAAGGTCTTGGCCTTGAGCGCGCCACGCACCTGGAAGCCCGTGAAGATCAGCACGCAGCCGATCAGCGTGAAGGCGAAGGCCTGGCGGTTGAACAGCTCGGTGTTCTTGAACACCGCGAGCACGATGCCAACCAGCAGGATCTGAGTGGTGTACACCAGCAGCGCCGCGGCCATCATGATCTGCGGGTTCGACCTGGTCAGCCGGTCGAGCGCGACCTGGCCGGAGCTGAAGAAGGCCAGCACCAGGAGGGCGCCGAACAGGGCGCCGAGCAGGCCCTTCCCGCCGGCGACGGCGAAGGAGATCGCCATGGCGATGATCCCGGCGGCCGCAGTGGGAATCGCGGCGCCTCGGAGGACCCGGGCGTCGGGGGACGGCATGTCGGCAGCTCCGGCGGCATGTCGATGTGGCGGGGGACGGGCACAGATGGTGGCGGGGTGTCACCGGACCGAGTGGCCGCCGCCGGGCCGCCCGCGGTGAGCGGCGGGCCCGTCGAGGGAGACCGACGAGGGACGGAAGTCCTCCACCTGTCAGGTCTTTCGGCGTGTTCTCGGTACTCGTGAACGGTATCACAAACTATTTGATGAGAGCTTTACCATGAATGTGTGGCTCCTGTCACACCGACGGCGCAACGATTCCGCCGTACGGGTGAGCCCGTTTGACGGATCGTCAACCTGCTGGTCAGCGGCGTCCGGTGGCCTTGTCGTCGTGGCCGGAGGAGGCGGACGAGCCCCGGCTGGCTTCACCCAGAAGTTGCTTGTCCTTCGCCGACAGTTCAGCCATCGGGGCGGCGGCCGGGCGGCGCCGGTACCGCGGCGGGACGAAGGACTGCACCGCCCGGGGCGCCCGCGGCCGGAACCGCGGCGTCAGCAGCACCACCAGGCCGACCAGGCAGAGCCCGGCGAGGGTCAGCACCACCGCGCGGCCGGTGTTGGTCACCGAGAAGGCGACCGTGCCGAAGGCGATCAGCGCGGCCCAGAAGTACATGATCAGGACGGCCCGGCTGTGCGAGTGCCCGACCTGGAGCAGCCGGTGGTGCAGGTGGCGCTTGTCCGCGGCGAACGGGGACTGGCCGGCCCAGGTGCGGCGCACCACCGCGAGCAGCAGGTCGGCCAGCGGCAGCGCGATGACCGTCAGCGGCAGCAGCAGCGGGATGTAGATCGGCACCAGGGTGTGCACGGTGGCGGTCTGCGACCCGGTCTCGCTGTTGATCAGGTCGGGGTCGACCCGGCCGGTGATCGAGATCGCGGCGACGGCCAGCATCAGGCCCAGCATCATCGAGCCGGAGTCGCCCATGAAGATCCGCGCGGGGTGCATGTTGTGCGCCAGGAAGCCCAGGCACATGCCGATCAGCAGCACGCTGAACAGCACGGCGGGGGCCGCGTCGGAGATCGTGTAGCCGTACCAGAGCCGGTAGCTGTACAGGAAGAACGCCATCGCGGCGATGCAGACCATGCCGCCCGCCAGGCCGTCCAGGCCGTCGATGAAGTTCACCGCGTTGACCATGACGACGACCAGGGTGACCGAGATGACCATGCCCTGGGTCGGGCTCACCGCGACCGGGCCGACCCCGGGCACCGGGAGGGTGATCACCGTGACGCCCTGCCAGACCATCACGCCGGCCGCGATCATCTGACCGCCCAGCTTGACCAGGGCGTCCACGCCCCACTTGTCGTCCAGCACCCCGAGCAGGAACATGATCCCGGCGCCGGAGAGCAGCGCGCGGATGTCGCTGCCGCCGTTGAACACCTTGCTCAGGTTGTCCAGCTGCGAGGCGACCAGGATGCCCGCGCACAGTCCGCCGAACATCGCGATGCCGCCGAGCCGCGGAGTGGGCTCGCGGTGCACGTCGCGGGCGCGGACCGGGGGCATCGCGCCCGCCGCGATGGCGAACTTCCGGACCGGGCCGGTCAGCAGGTAGGTGACCGCGGCGGTGCAGAACAGCACCAGCAGATACTCACGCACCACTGGCCTCCTGCAGCGCTGTCGAACGGGGAGGTACCGAAGGTACTCCCCTGCGTTCCCGGGAATCGAGGTGCGTCGCCACGGCACACACCTTATTGAGTCGGACGCCCGGGACGTGCATCGCGGTTCGCCCTCCCGGGTAGGAGATCCGAATCCCTGTGGACGCCGCGCGCCTCAGTCTCCCCCGGCGAAGGCCGCCGCCAGCTCCCGGACCCACTCCGCGACCGGCCCGGGGGCGTCCCCGGCGAGCAGCCGGGCGATCAGTCCGGCGATCCCGGTCAGCTCCGCCTCCCCCATCCCCTGGCTGGTCACGGTGCCCGTGCCCAGCCTGATCCCGGAGGCGTCGGCGGCCGGGGCCTGGTCGTACGGCAGCGCGCACTTGCCGAGCAGCAACCCGGCCGCGGCGCAGCGCCGTTCGGCCTCCGCACCGGTCACCCCGAGCGGGCTGACGTCGGCGGTCACCAGGTGGGTGTCGGTGCCGCCCGTCAGAGGGCGCATACCGGCCTCTGCGAGCCCCCTGGCGAGCGCCTGCGCCCCGGACACCGTCCGCTGCGCGTACGCCCGGTAGGCGGGCGTCATGGCCTCCGCCAGGGCCACCGCCTTGCCGGCCACCTCGTTCATCGCAGCGCCGCCCTGGCTGAACGGGAACACCGCCCGGTCGATCCGCTCGGCCAGCTCCGCGGTGGACAGCAGCAGGCCGCCGCGCGGGCCGCGCAGCAGCTTGTGGGTGGCCGCCACCGTCACGTCCGCGTACGGCACCGGGGAGGGCGCCACCCCGGCCGCCACCAGGCCGGTGGTCTGCGCGACGGAGGCGATCAGGTAGGCGTCCACCTCGTCGGCGATCTCCCGGAAGGCCGCCCAGTCCGGGTGCCTCGGGTGGGAGATCGAACCCGCCACGATCGCCTTGGGGCGGTGCCGCCGAGCCAGGTCGCGCACCTGGTCCAGGTCGATCAGCCCGTCGGCCTCGCGCACGCCGTAACCGGTGAACTCGAACCAGCGGCCGGAGAAGTTGGCCCGCGAGCCGCAGCTGAGGTGGCCGCCGTGCTCCAGCGACATCGCCAGCACCCCGTCGCCGGGCCGCAGCAGCGCCGCGTACGCCGCGAGCATCGCCGAAGTCGCCGACCGGGGCTGGACGTTGGCGTGCGGCGCGGCGAACAGCCCGCGCGCCCGGTCGATCGCCAGCAGCTCCGCGGCGTCCGCCAGCGCGCAGCCGGTGTGGTGCCGGCGGCCCGGGTAGCCCTCGGCGTACTTGTCGATCAGCGGCCCGGTCAGCGCCGCCAGGACGGCCGGGGTGGTGAGGTTCTCCCCCGCCAGCAGCTGGATCGTTTCGGCGCGCCGCTCGGCCTCGGCGGCCAGCAGGTCGGCGATCTGCGGATCCGCCCGGTGCAGCGCTTCGGACGCCCACGGGCGCCCCTTCGTCGCGGTCGAGCCGGTCGCGGCATCGGTGACGGTCATGGCAGGCTCCCGGGCGCTGCGGATGGGGGTCCCCCCGGCCGGAGGCTGGGGGGAGGTGAAGCCCAGCGTAGGACCGTCCTGCCCGCCCGGCCCGCCGAGACGGGGCCGTTCGGCCCCTTTGTCCGGCGCGCGGCTCGCTCGCGCGGCTCGCTCGCGCGGCTCGCTCGGGCGCGTCAGCGCGGCGCGGGCACGCCCGTCAGCGCGGTGACCACCGGGTCGACCGCGTGGAATATCTCCTCGCCGCAGTTGCGGAACATGCCGATCGGCGCCCCGTACGGGTCGTCCACCTCGTCGGACTCCGGGGTCGCGGCCAGCAACCAGCCGCGCAGCGCGGCGGCGGCCCGGACCAGGGCGCGGGCCCGCTCGGTGACGTCGACGCCGCGGCGCGGGTCGGGCAGGGTGCCCGGGTCGATCGTCCGCACCAGGCGGGTGAACTCCTTCATGGTGAAAGTGCGCAGGCCCGCCTCGTGGCCCATCGAGATCACCTGGGCGCGGTGGTCCAGGGTCGCGGTGAGCACCAGGTCGGCCTCGACCACGTGCTCGTCCAGCAGTTCCCGGCCGGTGAAGCCACCGCTGTCGGCGCCGTACTCGTCGAGCACGGTCGCGGCGTGGTCCTCCATCGGCGCGCCCACGTGGCCCCAGGTGCCGGCGCTCTCCACCAGGATGCGCCCGGCCACCCGGGGGCTGAGCCGGGTGTCCAGCTCACGCCGGGTGAGCCGCTCGGCTATCGGCGAGCGGCAGATGTTCCCCGTGCAGACGAACAGGATCCGGAAGTGGTCCAGCGGCCTGGGACCCACAGCCAGGTACGGCGCTATGCCGGGCCCGTCATGGAGCGAGGCGGTGGGTGTCAACTTCCGGCCTCCAGGTCGGGGACGACCTCCCTCAGCTGCTCGATGCTGATCGCCCCGGCCCGCAGGAGGACGGGCACCTTGCCGGTCACGTCGACGATGGACGAGGCGGTGGCGTGGTCGGCGTTCCCGCCGTCCAGGTAGACCGAGATCGCGTCGCCCAGCTGGGCCTGCGCCTCGTCACAGGTCGCCGGGGACGGGCCGCCGGTCTTGTTGGCGCTGGAGACGGCGAGCGGGCCGGTGGTGTTCAGCAGCTCGATGGCGACCGGGTGCAGCGGCATCCGGACCGCGACGGTGCCGCGGGTCTCGCCGAGGTCCCAGCGCAGCGAGGGCTGGTGCTTGGCGACCAGGGTGAGGCCACCGGGCCAGAAGGCGTCGACCAGCTCCCAGGCCTGCTCGGAGAAGTCCGTGACCAGGCCGTGCAGGGTGGTCGGCGAGCCGACCAGGACGGGCGAGGGCATGTTGCGGCCACGGCCCTTGGCAGCCAGCAGCTCGCCGACGGCCTCCGGTGAGAAGGCGTCCGCGCCGACCCCGTAGAGGGTGTCGGTGGGCAGCACGACGAGTTCGCCGCGGCGGATGGCCGAGGCGGCCTCGCGCAGGCCGGTGGCGCGGTCCCCGGCGTCGGCACAGTCGTAGCGGCGGCTCATCGGTGCGGTCCCCTTCCGGAATGGCTCATGACGTTCGCAGCGGCGATGTTCACAGCACGGCCCTGCGGGCCGTCGTGCTGTGCTTGATGTTCACGACCCGACCCTCCGGGCGGTCGTGCTGTGCTTGATGTTCACGACCCGACCCTCCGGGCGGTCGTGCTGTGCTTGATGTTCACGACCCGACCCTCCGGGCGGTCGTGAAACGCGGCCGGTTGTTCAGGTCGCGGTGGTCGGCGGTGTCCGTCCAGCCGCGTTCCTCGTTGAAGATCCACGGCACCTGGCCGCCCTGCTGGTCGGCGTGCTCGATGACCACCGCGCCGCCCGGGCGCAGCAGCCGGGCGGCCACCCGCTCGATGCCGCGGATGGTGTCCAGGCCGTCCTCGCCGGAGAACAGGGACATCTGCGGGTCGTGGTCGCGGGCCTCCGGCGCGACGTACTCCCACTCGGTGAGCGGGATGTACGGCGGGTTGGAGATCACCAGGTCGAAGCGGCCGTCCCAGGAGCGGTCGTCCTCGAAGGCCTTGGTGGCGTCACCGGCGTGCAGGGTGACCCGGGCCCGGTCCGGGCTGGCCTCGATGTTGCGCCGGGTGTACTCCAGCGCCCCCTCGTCGAGTTCGAAGGCGTGCACGGTCGAGCGCGGCAGCTCCTGGGCGAGGGCGAGCGCGATCGCGCCCGAGCCGGAGCACAGGTCGACCACCAGCGGCTCGGCGACGTCCATGTCGCGCACCGCGTCTATCGCCCACTCGACGACCGTCTCGGTCTCCGGCCGGGGCACGAAGACCCCGGGGCCGACCGCGAGTTCGAGGTAGCGGAAGAACGCCCGCCCGGTGATGTGCTGCAGCGGCTCGCGGGCCTCGCGGCGCGAGACCGCCTCCCAGTAGCGGGCGTCGAAGTCCGCGTCCTTCACCGTGTGCAGCTGGCTGCGCTTGACGTTGTGGACGTAGGCGGCGAGTTCCTCCGCGTCGAAGCGCGGCGACGGCACGCCGGCCGCGGCCAACCGCTGGGTGGCCTGGGCCACCTCGGCGAGCAGCAGGTTCATCCGTACGACCTCATGTTTCTGCGCTCCGGCTTCAGGCTTGCTCGGGCTGGGGCGCGCCGGTCTCAGTTCTCTTGGGCCGCGGCGAGCTTGGCCGCCGCGTCCTTGTCGACGCAGGACTGGATCACGGCGTTCAGGTCGCCGTCCAGGACCTGGTCCAGGTTGTACGCCTTGAACCCCGTGCGGTGGTCCGAGATGCGGTTCTCGGGGTAGTTGTACGTCCGGATCCGCTCGGAGCGGTCCACCGTGCGGACCTGGCTGCGACGCGCGTCCGAGGCCTCCCGCTCGGCCTCCTCCTGCGCGGCGGCCAGCAGCCGCGAACGCAGGATGCGCATCGCCTGCTCCTTGTTCTGCAGCTGGCTCTTCTCGTTCTGGCAGGACGCCACGATACCGGTCGGCAGGTGGGTGATCCGGACCGCCGAGTCGGTGGTGTTGACGGACTGGCCGCCGGGGCCGGAGGAGCGGTAGACGTCGATCCGCAGGTCGTTGGCGAGGATCTCGACCTCGACCTCCTCCGCCTCGGGGGTGACCAGCACACCCGCCGCGGAGGTGTGGATGCGGCCCTGCGACTCGGTGGCGGGGACGCGCTGCACGCGGTGCACGCCGCCCTCGTACTTCAGCCGGGCCCAGACGCCCTGGCCGGGCTCGGCGTTGCCCTTGGTCTTCACGGCCACCGAGACGTCCTTGTAGCCGCCGAGGTCGGACTCGTTGGCGTCGATGAGCTCGGTCTTCCAGCCGATCCGTTCGGCGAAGCGCAGGTACATCCGGAGCAGGTCGCCGGCGAACAGCGCGGACTCCTCGCCGCCCTCGCCCGCCTTGATCTCCAGGATGACGTCCTTGTCGTCACTCGGGTCGCGCGGGACGAGCAGCATCCGCAGTTCCTCGGTCAGCTCGTCGCGGCGCGCCTCGGAGTCCTTCGCCTCGGCGAGGAACTCCGGCTCCTCGGCGGCGAGTTCACGCGCGGCCTCGATGTCCTCGCCGGCCTGTCGCCACTGCCGGTAGACCCGGGTGATCGGGGTCAGCTCGGCGTACCGCTTGGCCAGCTTGCGGGCGTTGTTCTGGTCGGCGTGGACGGACGGGTCGGCCAGCCTCGTCTCGAGGTCGGCGTGCTCGACGAGGAGCTCTTCGACTGCCTCGAACATGGGGTGGCCTTCTTCCCGGGGGGCTCGGAACGTGTGAGGGGGGTTCGGAACGGGTGGAACCGCGACGCGCGCTGGGACGCGAACGGCGCCGGTCCCCAGCGCCCCCGACAACGAGTACGGGGGCACCGGGAACCGGCGCCGAGGGAGCGCTAGGCCTTCGCGCTGTGCTGCTTGCCGAAGCGGGCCTCGAAGCGGGCGACGCGGCCACCGGTGTCGAGGATCTTCTGCTTGCCGGTGTAGAACGGGTGGCACTGCGAGCAGACCTCGGCGCGGATCACGCCGCTGGTCTCGGTCGAGCGGGTGGTGAACTCGGCGCCGCAGGTGCAGGTCACGTTGGTGACCACGTACTCCGGGTGAACGTTGGACTTCAAGGGGTTCTCCTAGTTTTCGGGAGGGCACCGGGTCGGCGACTGGGAGTGCCGCACGTGAACCGGGACCGACGGACCAGTCTGCCAGGACCGGCCGCATCTTCCCAAACCGGGTCCCGCCGCGGCTTATTCCGGGGGACGTTCAGGGCGTCCCGGACAGGCCGACCGACAGGCGGCCGGACGAACGGCTGGGCGGGCGGCTCAGCGGACGGCGGAGGCCTTGGCCGTGGACTTCACGGACGGCTTCGCCGCGCCCGCCGACGGGGCCGTGGGGGCCGCCTGGGCGGGGTTCTCCGGCTGGGCCGAGACGACCGCCTGCGGGATCGGCCGGTCGGCCTTGAGCGCCGCCCAGACGTTCCCGGCCTGCGGCTGCTGCTCGACCACCCGGTTGGGGTCGCTGGGGGCGGTCACCACCGGCAGGGTGACCATGGTCAGCTGGTCCGGCCCGATCCCCTTGAGCTCCTGCACCAGTCCGACCAGGGAGTTCACCGAGCCGAGCGCGGAGTCGGTGGTGATGCTCTTGGTCATGGTGTCGCCGATCGACCAGAGCTTGACCGGGTTGGAGAACAGCCCGATCCCGCCGGCCTGCTGGAGCAGCGACTTGACCATCTGCTTCTGCAACTCGATCCGGCCGAGGTCGCTGCCGTCGCCGACGCCGTGCCGGGTGCGCACGAAGGCCAGCGCCTGCTGCCCGTCCAGGTGGTGCTGCCCGGCCGGCAGGTCGAGCCCGCTGTCCTTGTCGTGGATGGCCACCGTGGTCGTCACGGTGGCCCCGCCTATCGCGTCCACGACCCGGGCGAAGCCGGCGAAGTCCACCTGGAGGTAGTGGTCCATCCGCAGCCCGGTGAGCTGCTCGGTGGTCGAGACCGCGCAGGCCGCGCCGCCGGCCTCGAAGGCGCTGTTGTACATCGCGCGCTTGACCGCCGGGACGGCCTTGCCGGCGCTGTCGGTGCACTGCGGGCGGTCGACCAGGGTGTCGCGCGGGATCGAGACGATCGAGGCCCGGGAGTGGTCCTGGCTGACGTGGACCACCATCGCGGTGTCGGAGCGGGCGGAGTCGCCGGTGTCGCCGCCGGCCAGGTCGCCGTTCTCGCCGACCCGCGAGTCGGAGCCCAGCACCAGGATGTTGAAGGAGCCGTCGGTGGCGGCCGGGGGCCGGGCGGCACCGAGGCGGGAGTCGATGTCGACGCTCTTGATGTTGCCGTTGAGCTTCAGGTACGCGTACGCACCCGCGCCGCCGCCCGCGACGACGAGCGCGGCGACCGCGCCGGCGGACCACCGCAGGACCTTGCGGCGGCGACTGGGGACCCTCTTGTGCTCGACCATACGATCCAGAGTAAATCGGACAAGAAGATCAAATAGTCCCAAGCTGTCCCAACTCTGGAACAAAGCGGCCGCCCCGCCCGTCACAACGCACGGAACCCCGGACCGCTCGCGCGATCCGGGGTTCCGTGTCTCAACAGCCGTCCGGCTACGGTCAGTCGCCGGAACCGGGGGTGGTCTTGGCGATCTGCATCAGGAACTCGGCGTTGCTCTTGGTCTGCTTCATCTTGTCCAGGAGCAGCTCGATCGCCTGCTGCGAGTCGAGCGCGTGCAGCACCCGGCGCAGCTTCCAGACGATGGCGAGCTCCTCGCTGCCGAGCAGGATCTCCTCCTTGCGGGTGCTGGAGGCGTCCACGTCGACGGCGGGGAAGATGCGCTTGTCGGAGAGCTTGCGGTCGAGCTTGAGCTCCATGTTGCCGGTGCCCTTGAACTCCTCGAAGATCACCTCGTCCATGCGCGAGCCGGTCTCGACCAGCGCGGTGGCCAGGATGGTCAGCGAGCCGCCGTTCTCGATGTTGCGCGCGGCGCCGAAGAACTTCTTCGGCGGGTACAGCGCGGTCGAGTCGACACCACCGGACAGGATGCGGCCGGAGGCCGGCGCCGCCAGGTTGTAGGCACGGCCCAGGCGGGTGATCGAGTCCAGCAGGATGACCACGTCGTGGCCCAGCTCCACCAGGCGCTTGGCGCGCTCGATGGCCAGCTCGGCGACGGTGGTGTGGTCCTCGGCCGGGCGGTCGAAGGTCGAGGAGATGACCTCGCCCTTCACCGACCGCTGCATGTCGGTGACCTCTTCCGGACGCTCGTCGACCAGGACGACCATCAGGTGGCACTCGGGGTTGTTGTGGGTGATCGCGTTGGCGACCGCCTGCAGCACCATGGTCTTACCGGTCTTCGGCGGCGCGACGATCAGACCGCGCTGGCCCTTGCCGATCGGCGACACCAGGTCGATGATCCGGGTGGTCAGCACGCCCGGGTCGGTCTCCAGGCGCAGCCGCTCCTGCGGGTACAGCGGGGTGAGCTTGTTGAACTCGGGGCGGCCGCGGCCGGTCTCCGGGTCCATGCCGTTGACGGAGTCCAGCCGCACCATGGCGTTGAACTTCTCGCGGCGCTCGCCCTCGCGGGGCTGGCGCACCGCACCGGTGATGGCGTCACCCTTGCGCAGGCCGTTCTTGCGGACCTGGGCGAGCGAGACGTAGACGTCGTTCTGGCCCGGCAGGTAGCCGGAGGTGCGCACGAAGGCGTAGTTGTCGAGGATGTCGAGGATGCCCGCGACCGGGATCAGGACGTCGTCATCGCCGATCTGCGTGTCGACCGCCGGGCCGGCCTCGAAGCCGTCACGGCCGCGACGGCCCCGACGGTCGCGGTAACGGCCCCGACGACCCCGGCGACCCTCGCCGAACTCGTCGTCGTCGTAACCGCCCTGCTGGATCTGCGGCTGCTGCTGGGCCTGCTGGCCCTGGCCGCCCTCGCGGCGCTGCTGCTGGCCCTCGCCCTGGCCCTGCTGCTGGCCCTGCTGGCCCTGGCGGTCGGTGCGCTCGCGGCGGTTGCGGCGGTCGCGGCGCGACTCGCGGCCGTCACCGTCCGGCCCGGCCTGGGCGTCGCCGGCGTCCTGACGCTCGGTGCGCTCGGTGCGCTCGCCGCCGTCACGGCGGTCACGGCGCTCGCGGCGGTCACGACGGGTCTCGCGACCCTCGTCGCGGCCCTCGAAGGCGCGGGTCTCGGCCGGGCGGTCGGCCTGCTTGGGCTCGGCCACCACGACGGTGGCGGCCTCGGCGACGGCCTCGGCGGCCGCGACGGGCGCGGTCGGGGCGCCGGCGGCCGAGGTGGCGCGGCGGCGGGTGCGCTCGGCACGGGCCGGCGCGGCGGTCTCGGCGGCGGCCTGGACCGGGATCTCGATCTGGGCCTGCGGCTCGGCGGCCGGGGCCGCGGCAGCGGCGGCGGCGGCCTTGGTGCGGCGGGCGGGCTTCTCGACCGGGGCCTCGGCGTCCGCCTTGGCGGCGGTGCGCTTGGCGGCCGGGGCGCCACCGGCGGCGAGCAGCGGGTCCCCGCCGCTCTTCTCCTTGATGGTCTCGATCAGCTGGCTCTTGCGCATGCGTCCGGTACCGGTGATGCCCAGGTCCGCGGCGAGCTTCTGCAGCTCGGCGAGGACCATGCCGTCCAGGCCCGCGGCGGCACTGCGGCGGCGGCGGGCCGGGGCAGCGGGGGCGGCGGCTGCGTCCGACGCTTCGGCGTCCGGGCGCGCGCCCATCAGATCGGTGGAGTCGCTCACTAAGGGTCCTTCCCTGGAGCGGACGTCGGCCTGTCTGGCTCGGCGACCGGTTGTGCTGTCCTGACCAACGCTCGACTGCGTCGGTCCGAGGCGGTGATCCCTCGAATGGCGGGAGCCCGTCGAGGGAGAGCTGCGAGGTGCGGTGCGTGAAGCACGGTGGTGCTGAGGTGGCGCGTGGGCCGGTCGTGTGTCGACCTCCCCAGAGGGCGTTGCGCCCACGCTGCCTGCGAATCCCGGGCCCCCGTCGCGTGACGGTGGCCCGCGCTCCGCCCGTCCTGGCCTCGAGGTGGGAGGCCGCGGGTGGGAGTCAGGTGCCGTCACGGCTTCGGGATGCGGCCGCATGTCGCGCAGGCAGGCTGCGTACGCGCTGCGGTGGGCTCCCGGAGAATCGTCGCCCCGGACATCGCGGCGGTTCCACGGCAGTGGAACGCTGGGATCGGGACGCGGCGCACCGAGCCCCGGAGGGCACCTGGTGCAGCAATGAGGTTAACACTACCGACCCCCTCAGACATTCCCCGACCTCGGGCTTGCCAATCGTGTCCGGACGGCCCGGCTGGGCACCGGGCCCGCGCCGGGGCGCGTCCCAGCAGGTCAGACGCCCAGCGGGAGCACGGTGGCCCCGGTCCGGTCGACGTCGAGCCGGTGCGCGGCGAACGCCGGGTCGCCGCCGTGGCCGTGGTGTCCGGCGAAGGAGAGCACCTTGTCGACGCCCGCCTCGTCGGTGAGCGCCAGCACCGTCGGGCCGGCGCCGGAGATGACCGCGGGGACGCCCTCCGCGCGCAGCACGCCGACCAGCGCGGCGCTCTCCGGCATGGCGGAGGCGCGGTAGTCCTGGTGCAGCCGGTCCTCGGTGGCGGCGAGCAGCAGCTCGGGCCGCCTGGTCAGGGCCTCCACCAGCAGCGCCGAACGGCCCGCGTTGACGGCGGCGTCGGCCAGCGGGACGGTCTTCGGCAGCAGGCCGCGGGCGGTCTCGGTGAGCACCTCGCCGGCCGGCACGAACACCACCGGGACGACCTGCGCGGAGGGCTCCAGGGCGACCGCCTTGGCCGACTCCTCGTCGGTCCAGGCGATGGTGAAGTTGCCGCGCAGGCAGGCCGCGACGTTGTCCGGGTGGCCCTCCAGCTCGGAGGCGAGGGCCAGCAGCGCGTCGTCGTCCAGCGCGGACGGGCCGCCGATGGTGACGGCGCGGGCGGCCACGATGCCGGCGCAGATGGCGGCCGAGGAGGACCCCAGGCCGCGGCCGTGCGGTATCCGGTTGGCGCAGACCACTTCGAGGCCGCGCGGCTGGCCGCCGAGCCGGTCGAAGGCGGCCCGCATCGAGCGGACCAGCAGGTGGCGCTCGTCCCGGGGCAGCGTCTCGGCGCCCTCCCCGGCGATGTCGACGGAGAGGCCGGAGTCGGCGACCCGGACGACGACGTCGTCGTACAGGCCCAGCGCGAGCCCGAAGGCGTCGAAGCCCGGGCCGAGGTTGGCGCTGGTCGCGGGAACCCTGACCCGGACGGCGGCGGCACGGAACGCAGGACCGGCCATGCGGTGGACTCTCCTGGGGAAATCGGGCGGCGCGGAGCGCGTCGTCGGTGCGAAGGTGGGGAATCGGCCGCGGGCCCCTCGGGCCTGGCGGTCACTGTCGTCGGCGCGGCCCGTACCAGGACGGGCCCGGGGCATGTGCCACACGGCCGGACCCAGAGTATCGAAGAGAGGTTCCCCAGTGGTACACCCCGTGGGCCTTCGATCTGGTGTGTTGCCGGTTCTGGCCGGAATGCGCACCCCTCTCCGCCAAAGTGCGGGCCGTAATCGGATCGGAATGCGAAGCGGAATTGACACAAAAGTGTCACCGGAGAACTTTGACGGGCCGACCCCCGAAAGGGTCGGCCCGTCGAAGTGTCAGGCCCCGCCGTCAGTCGAGCAGTCCGAGCCGCTGCGCCGCGGCCTCCGGGTCGACCGGGACGACCTGCGGCTGCGGAGCGCCGGCCACCGCCCAGTCCGGGTCCTTGAGGCCGTTGCCGGTCACCGTGCAGACGATCCGCTGGCCCGGGTCGACCAGGCCGGCCTCCGCCTTGGCCAGCAGGCCGGCCACCGAGGCGGCCGAGGCGGGCTCCACGAAGACGCCCTCCTGCGCGGCCAACAGCCGGTAGGCGGCCAGGATCTGACGATCCGTCACCTTGTCGATGAGGCCGCCGGACTCGTCCCGCGCGGCGAGCGCGAAGTCCCAGGAGGCCGGGTTGCCGATCCGGATCGCGGTGGCGATGGTCTGCGGCTTGAGGACGGGCGCGCCGTCCACGATCGGGGCCGAACCGGCGGCCTGGAAGCCCCACATCCGCGGGGTGCGGGCGGCCATCCCGTCGGTGGCGTACTCCCGGTAGCCCTTCCAGTACGCGGTGATGTTGCCCGCGTTGCCGACCGGCAGCACGTGGATGTCCGGCGCGTCGCCGAGCATGTCGACGATCTCGAAGGCCGCCGTCTTCTGGCCCTCGATCCGCACCGGGTTCACCGAGTTGACCAGCGCCACCGGGTACTTCTCGGACAGTTCGCGGGCCAGCGTCAGGCAGTCGTCGAAGTTCCCGTCGACCTGGAGGATCTTCGCGCCGTGCACCAGCGCCTGGCCCATCTTGCCCAGGGCGATCTTGCCCTGCGGGACGAGCACCGCGCAGACCATCCCGGCCCGCACCGCGTAGGCGGCGGCGGAGGCCGAGGTGTTGCCGGTGGACGCGCAGATGACGGCCTGGGCGCCGTCCTCCTTGGCCTTGGAGATGGCCATCGTCATCCCGCGGTCCTTGAAGGAGCCGGTCGGGTTGGCGCCCTCGACCTTGAGGTAGACCTCGCAGCCGGTGCGCTCGGAGAGCACCTGGGCGGGTACCAGGGGCGTGCCGCCCTCCAGCAGGGTGACCACCGGGGTGGCCGCGGTGACCGGCAGGCGGTCCCGGTACTCCTCGATCAGGCCGCGCCACTGGTGGGTGTGCGCGCCTCGGACGACGTTCTCGGCAACGGCGTTCATGGCTGGTTCCTTATTCCCCTTCGACCCGCATGATGCTGGCCACGTCCCGCACGCTGTCCAGCGCGCGGAGCTTGTCGACCGTCGCCGACAGCGCGGCGTCGGTGGCACGGTGGGTGACCACGACGAGCGAGGCGTCGCCGTCGCGGCCCTGCTGGCGCACGGTGTCGATGGAGACGCCGTGCTCGGCGAAGACGGACGCGACCTGGGCGAGCACGCCCGCCCGGTCGTCCACGTCCAGGCTGACGTGGTAGCGGGTGACCACCTCGTCCATCGGCTTGGCGGGCAGCTGCGTGTACACGGAGTCACCGGGACCGGTGGACTCGGCCAGCTTGTTGCGGCAGACCGCGACCAGGTCGCCGAGCACCGCGGAGGCGGTCGGCGAGCCGCCCGCGCCCGGGCCGTAGAACATCAGCCGGCCGGCCGCCTCGGCCTCGACGAACACCGCGTTGTAGGCCTCGCGGACGGACGCCAGCGGGTGCGAGAGCGGGATCATCGCCGGGTGGACCCGCGCGGTCACGGACGCGCCGTCGGCGGCCCGCTCGCAGATCGCCAGCAGCTTGACCACGCAGCCCATCGCCTTGGCGGAGGCGATGTCGGCCGCCGTCACCTCGGTGATGCCCTCGCGGTAGACGTCCGCCGCGGTGACCTCGGTGTGGAACGCGATCCCGGCCAGGATCGCGGCCTTGGCGGCCGCGTCGAAGCCCTCGACGTCGGCCGTCGGGTCCGCCTCGGCGTAGCCGAGCGCGGTGGCCTCCTCCAGCGCCTCCGAGTAACCGGCGCCGGTGGTGTCCATCTTGTCGAGGATGAAGTTGGTGGTGCCGTTGACGATGCCCAGCACCCGGTTGACCTTGTCCCCCGCGAGGGACTCGCGCAGCGGGCGCAGCAGCGGGATCGCGCCCGCCACCGCGGCCTCGTAGTACAGGTCCACCCCGGCCGCGGCGGCCGCCGCGTGCAGCTCGGTGCCGTCCTGGGCGAGCAGCGCCTTGTTGGCGCTGACCACCGAGGCGCCCTTCGCGAAGGCGGACAGGAGCAGCGATTTGGACGGCTCGATGCCGCCCACCACCTCGACCACGACGTCGATGTCGCCCCGGGTGACCAGGGCCTCGGCGTCGGTGGTGATCAGGTGCTCGGGCACCCCGGGGCGCACCCGGCCGGCCCGGCGGACCGCGATCCCGGCGAGCTCGACCGGGGCACCGATGCGAGCGGCGAGGTCGTCGGCCGTCGTCGTCATGATGCGCGCCACCTCGGAGCCCACCACACCACAACCCAGCAACGCCACCTTCAGCGGGCGCGTACGCATCATCCGACTCCGCTCTGCATTCTTCGTGCTTCGGTATTTCCGGCGGTTTTCAGGGCCCGCCGGCAACTTCGGTCCGTACCAGTCTCGGGGACTTTCCGCACGGATCTACGGTCGTTCCATGATCTGAGACGAGAATTTCGTCATCCGATATCCAGGCGCAGGAGATCCTCCTCCGTCTCGCGCCGGACGATCACCCGGGCCGCACCGTCCTTGACGGCGAGCACCGGAGGCTTGAGGGCGTGGTTGTAGTTGCTCGCCATCGAACGGCAGTAGGCGCCGGTGGCGGGCACCGCGATCAGGTCGCCCGCGGCCAGGTCGGACGGCAGGAAGGCGTCCCGGACGACGATGTCGCCGGACTCGCAGTGCTTGCCGACCACCCGCACCAGCATCGGCTCGGCGTCGCTGGTGCGCGACACCAGCGCCACCGAGTACTCGGCGTCGTACAGCGCGGTGCGGATGTTGTCCGACATCCCGCCGTCCACGCTGACGTAGGTGCGCAGGCCCTCCAGCGGCTTGACGGTGCCGACCTCGTACAGCGTGAACGCGGTCGGGCCGACGATCGCCCGGCCCGGCTCCACGCTCAGCCGGGGGGCGTTCAGGTCGGCGGCCGCGCACTCCCGGCGGACGATCTCGGCCAGCGCGGCGGCGATCTCGGCCGGCTCGCGCGGGTCGTCCTCGCTGGTGTACGCGATGCCGAGACCGCCGCCGAGGTCGATCTCGGGCAGCTCGACGCCGTGCTCGTCGCGGATCCCGGCCAGCAGGCCGACCACCCGGCGGGCGGCGACCTCGAAGCCCGCCATGTCGAAGATCTGCGAGCCGATGTGCGAGTGGATGCCGCGCAGCTCCAGGCTGTCGTGCCGGAGCACCCGGCGCACCGCCTCGGCGGCCGCTCCCCCGTTGAGGGACAGGCCGAACTTCTGGTCCTCGTGTGCCGTCGCGATGAACTCGTGGGTGTGCGCCTCCACGCCCACGGTGATCCGGATCAGCACCTGCTGGCGCACGCCGTGGCGGGCGGCGATCGCGGCCAGGCGCTCGATCTCCTCGTAGGAGTCGACCACGATGTGCCCGACGCCGGTCTTCACCGCGTGCTCGAGCTCGTCCACCGACTTGTTGTTGCCGTGCAGCGCGATCCGCTCCGGCGGCATCCCGGCGGCCAGCGCCACCGCCAACTCGCCGACGCTGCACACGTCGAGGTTGAGGCCCTCCTCGTGCAGCCAGCGCACGATCGCCTTGGAGAGGAACGCCTTCCCGGCGTAGTAGACGTCCGCGTCGGCGCCGAAGGCGTCCCGCCAGGCGCGGGCGCGGCTGCGGAAGTCCTCCTCGTCCAACACGTAGGCCGGGGTGCCGAACTCGGCCGCCAGCTGCTTGACGTCGATCCCGCCGACGGTGGCCACGCCCTCGGCGTTGCGGGCGACGGTGCGCGACCAGACCTTGGGGTCGAGCGCGTTCAGGTCGGCCGGCGGGGCCTGGTAGTGGCCCTCGGGCAGGACGTCGCCGTGACGGGGGCCTGCGGGGTGTGCGGAGCGACTCATTGCTCGTTCGTCCTTCGAGACCTATGGCAAGGGGCGGCGACGGTCCTCGTTGACCGTCAGCCGCCCCCTGCTGGTGCGCTTGGGGGTGGTGCCTACATCCGCTCGGGCGCCGTCACGCCCAGGAGCGTGAGGCCGTTGGCGAGCACGGTGCGCGTCGCCTCGACCAGCCAGAGGCGGGCCCGGTGCGTGTCCGTGAGCTCCTCGTCGCCCTTGGGCAGGAACATGCAGTTCTCGTACAGGCGGTGGTACTTGCCCGCGAGCTTCTCCAGGTAGACGGCGACCCGGTGCGGCTCGCGCAGCTCGCCGGCCGCGGCCAGCACGCGCGGGAAGTCGGCGAGGTGGCCGAGCACGTCGGACTCCCACTCGGTGGCGAGCAGCTCGGGTTTGAACTGCTCGGCCGTGCCCTTGTCCACGCCCAGCTCGGCCGCCTTGCGGGCGACACCGCACATCCGGGTGTGGGCGTACTGGACGTAGTAGACCGGGTTCTCGTTGGACTGGCTGGTCAGGATGTTGATGTCCAGCGTGATCGTCGAGTCGGTGGAGGAGCGCGCCAGGGTGTAGCGGGCGGCGTCGACGCCGATCCAGTCGACCACGTCGTCGATCGTGATGATGTTGCCGGCCCGCTTGGACATGCGGACCTCTTCGCCGTCGCGAAGCATCTTCACGAACTGGCCGATCTTCACCTCGATGTTGCGGTCCATGTCGTCGCCCGCGCAGGCCGCGATGGCCTTGAGGCGGTTGACGTAGCCGTGGTGGTCGGCGCCCAGCATGTAGAGCGCGACCTCGGCGCCGCGGTCCCGCTTGGACAGGTAGTACGCGGCGTCGGCGGCGAAGTAGGTCTTGTCGCCGTCGGCCTTGATCAGGACGCGGTCCTTGTCGTCACCGAAGTCGGTGGTGCGCAGGAAGACCGCGCCGTCCTTGTCGAAGACGTGGCCCTGCTCGCGCAGCCGCTCGATGGCCTTCTCGACGGCGCCCGAGTCGTGCAGCGTCTTCTCCGAGAACCACACGTCGAAGTGGGTGCCGAACTCGTCCATCGAGCGCTTGATCTCGGCCACCATGAGCTTGAGGCCCTCGGTGCGGAAGACCTCCAGCTGCTCGGCCTCGGGCAGGTCGAGGACGCCCGGGATCGCGTCGGTGAGCGCCTTGGCGATGTCGACGATGTACTCGCCGACGTAGCCGCCCTCGGGCACCTCGCGGCCGTTCGCGGCGGCCTGGAGCGAGGCGGCGAACTTGCTGATCTGCACGCCGGCGTCGTTGAGGTAGTACTCGGTGGTGACGTCGGCGCCGGAGGCCCGCAGCACGCGCGCCAGCGAGTCGCCGACGGCCGCCCAGCGGACGCCGCCGATGTGGATCGGGCCGGTGGGGTTGGCGGAGACGAACTCCAGGTTGATCTTCAGGCCCTTGAGGGCCTCGTTGCGGCCGTAGGCCTCGCCCGCCTCGACGACGGTGCGGGCGAGCGCACCGGCGGTGGCGGTGTCCAGGGTGATGTTCAGGAAGCCCGGACCGGCGATGTCGACCTTGGCGACGCCGGTGATCCCTCGCAGACGCTCGGCCAGGGCCTCGGCAACGGCTCGCGGCGGCTTGCCGGCCGCCTTGGCGAGCTGGAGGGCCACGTTCGTCGCGTAGTCGCCGTGGTCCCTGTTCTTGGGCCGTTCGACCGTCACGTGCTCGGGCGCGGCGACGGCCAGCTCGCCCGCCTCGACGGCGGAGCTCACTGCGGCCTGGATTGCCTGGGAAAGGTCTGCGGGGGTCACGACGCCAAGCGTAGGCGAGACGGGGTGCCCGCCCGCCACCCGGTTTACCGGTTGAGACGTCGCGGGACGCCGCCTCCTGCGGTGTCAGCCGTGATCCGTGCGCTCTGTTCGCTCAGGGCGAAACCCACCGGGGCGCTCCACCGCCCGCATCAGCCGCCGGACCAGGGCCACCAGGTCGGCGGGGTCGAAGGGCTTGCCGAGGTAGCCGTCCACCCCGACCGCCTCCCCCAGGTCGAGGTCCGCCGGGGTGCAGGCGCTCACGATCGCGATCGGCAGCCCGCTGGTGTCCGGGGTCGCGCGCAGCCGGGCCGCCGTCCGCAGGCCGTCCAGCCGCGGCATCATCACGTCCAGCGTCACCACGTCGGGCTTCACCCGGCGGACGACCTCCAGGCACTCGGCGCCGTCGGCGGCGGTCACCACCTCGAAGCCCTCGAGCTCAAGGTTGACCCTGATCAGCTGGCGGATCACCTCGCTGTCGTCCACCACGAGGACCCGCCCGGACACTCCCGACACCTCACCGAGGGTATCGGCGGCCCCGCCGCCCCGTCCGGCCTTTGGGCACTTCCGCCCACGGGCCCGCCGGGGGCGCCCCGACGATCTTTCCGGAAACCCGTGCACGGACCCCGTGGGAAGCCTGGTAGTGTTCATCCCGTCGGAACGCGCAAGTGGCCGACAGGCCAAGAGGCCCCCGTAGCTCAGGGGATAGAGCACCGCCCTCCGGAGGCGGGTGCGTAGGTTCGAATCCTACCGGGGGCACTTCGCAGGAAGTGCAGAAGAGGCCCAGACCAGCGGGAAGTTGCCGCGAGTCTGGGCCTTCGTCATGTCCGGGCACGGGCGGCCCGGACACGGCCGGTACCGGCGGGCCCGGGCCCGCCGGGTCAGGGGGCGCTGCCCTCGACCTGGGTGTACAGCGCGGCGATGGTGTGGTCGAAGTAGGAGCTGTACGAGGTGTCGTCGCTGTCGCCGCCCTGCTGGTAGCCGCCGATGGCGCCGACCACGTCGCCGGTCGCGGCGTTGATCCAGGGACCGCCGCTGGTGCCGGCCGGGTAGGCCGGGCACTGGATGACGCGCTGGTAGGCGCTCTCCTCGGCGGTGGTGTTGGTGCAGAGGCTGGGCGTCTCGGCATCGGCCGGGTAGCCGTAGAGGCGGACGGTGGCGCCGAAGGGCTCGTCGGTGCCCAGCTTGTTGCCGCCAACCACGTCCTCGACGTTGCGGCCGTTGTTGGGGGCGGTCTCCAGGATCGCGAAGTCCTCGTCCACGTCGCCGTTCTGGGACCAGCCGCTGGCGGTGTGGACCGCGGTCACCTGCCAGGTGCCGTACGGGGCGGTGCCGTCGCGGTAGCCGGGGGCGAAGGTCACGCCGCTGGGGCTGCTGACGCAGTGGGCGGCGGTCAGCAGCAGGTTGCCGGTGGCGCTGTGCAGCACGCTGGCGGTGCAGAAGTGGTCGCCGGGGCCGACCGGACCGCTGAACAGGGCGCCCACGGTGGAGGATTCCCGGTCGTCGGCGGGGGCGGCGGCGGTCGCCCCGAAGGTCGCGGTGCGCACGTCGGGGGCGGCGGGAGCGGTGGAGGCGGGCGCGGTGGGGGCGGTGGCCGTCGGGGTGTCGGTGGGGGCCGGGGTGTCCGTGGGCGTCGGGGCCGCGCTCGAAGTGGTGTCCGCGGCCGGGGCGGGCGCCGCGGTGGTGGCGGCCGGGGAGCTCGCCGGGGCGGACACGACGGTCCGGGCGCTGCGGGCCTCCTTCCCGGCGGCGGAGGCGTCGGACAGGTTGAACCCGTGCGTCCCGGCCACCACCGCGGCCACCACGACCGCGGACAGCGCCGTGAACAGCGAGGGGGCCAGCAGACGGTGGCGGCGTGACCTCGCGCGGCGGTGCTGGCCCATTCCTGACTCCCCTGCCCTGGTCGGTGGCGCCTCGTTCGGTCAATGACTATGACGCCTCAGCCTGGAAGGCTCGTTACCGCAGGCTTGGAGCTCGATGAGAATCCCCCACCGGTCAGGAGCGTATCCAATCCGGAAGCCGCCATGAAGGCGGTGGATGTCGCAGCGGCGGTGGACACCCCTCACGGCGGCGGTGGACGTCACGGCACAGCGGCGCCCCCTCGCTCCCCGGGTGGTGGCCGGGGACCGAGGGGGCGCCGCAACTCGACTGCCGCGACCCCGCCGAGGGGTTCGCACTGCTCCCGTCAGTCCGCCCGCGGCCGCTCCGTCCCCGCCTCCGCGCGGACCTCCGCGGCCGGTTTCACGTTGGCCTTCACGTCGGCCATGGCCGCGGCCCGGGGGCTCGGCCGGCCGTCCACGACGGCCGGTGCGGCGGCCTCCGCCTCCGCCCCGCCCGGGACGGTGCTCGCCCCGACCGGCACCGGACGGTGGTCGATCATCAGGAAGGCGACCAGCGCGGCCAGCAGCAGCACGCCCATCGCGACCCAGGTCGCGACCACGTAGCCGTGCACCGCGCCCTGGGCCCGCACCAGTGGATCGCTCGTGACCCGGGTCGCCAGCCAGGTCGCGGTGGCGCTGGCGGCGATCGTGTTCAGCAGCGCCGTACCGAGCGAACCGCCCACCTGCTGGGCCGAGTTGATGGTGGCCGAGGCCGCGCCGGCCTCGTTCGGGGCGACCCCGAGGGTGGCCAGGCTCATCGCCGGCATGAACACCAGGCCCATGCCGAAGCCGATCAGCAGCACCGAGGGCAGCACCATGGCGGCCCACGGGCTGTCCACCTTCATCTGGGTCAGCCAGGCCATGCCGGCCGCGGCCAGCAGCAGCCCGGGGGCGATCAGGTTCCGGGACGGCACCCTGGTCATCAGCCGGGCCGCGACGCCGGTCGAACTCAGGATGATGGCCGCCGTCATGGGCAGGAAGGAGACACCCGAGACCACCGGCGAGAAGTGCTTGATCGCCTGCATGTAGTAGGTCAGGAACAGGAACAGGCCGAACATGCCGACCATGGCCAGGCCCACCGAGAGGGCGCCACCGCCGCGGTTGCGCTCGGCCACGATGTGGATCGGCAGCAGCGGGTGCGTGGAGCGCTTCTCGACCAGGACGAACGCCGCGAGCAGTGCCACGCCCAGCAGCAGCGAGCCGATCACCAGACCGTCGCTCCAGCCCCGGGTGACGGCCTCGGAGGTGCCGAACACGATGGCCAGCAGGCCGCCGCAGCCGAGCAGCGCCCCGGGCAGGTCCAGCTTGATCCGGCGCCCCTTCTCGACGTGGTCCCGGTTGAGCACCCGGAACGCCGAGAAGGCGGTGACCACGGCGATCGGGGTGTTCACGAACAGGCACCAGCGCCAGTTCAGGTACTCGGTCAGCAGACCGCCGGCGATGAACCCGATCGCGGCGCCGCCACCGGCGATCGCGCCGAAGATGCCGAAGGCCGTACTGCGTTCCTTCGGATCGGAGAAGGTGGTGGAGAGCAGCCCCAGCGCGGAGGGGGCGAGCAGGGCGCCGAACGCGCCCTGGAGGGCACGGGCGCCGAAGAGCATGGCCGGGTCGACCGCCGCGCCGCCGAGGGCGGAGGCGAGGGCGAAGCCCAGCAGGCCGATGATGAAGACGCGCTTGCGGCCGAAGAGGTCGCCCAGTCGTCCGCCGAGCAGCAGCAGGCCGCCGAAGGCGAGGGTGTAGGCGGTGATCACCCACTGCCGGTTCGCGTCGGAGATGCCCAGGTCCCGCTGGGCCGACGGCAGCGCGATGTTCACGATGGTGATGTCGAGGACGATCATGAGCTGGGCGATGGCGATGATCGCCAGCGCCCACCAACGACGGCTGTCCGCGGTGTCATGACCGATGGCGGTTTGAGCAGACACTGGTCGAGCCTTCCGGATGGGGTACGGAGAGGTCACGCAGTCGCCTTCAAGCCAAACGCCGCCGCAGGCGAATCGCAAGGAAAAACCTCACCAAATCGACCTTTGTCGGACAAAAGGACCAGGACCCCGGGACTTATGACCGAGTCCCGGGGCCCCGGCCCCTGCACCACCCCTGGAGCGCGGACGGCTCCGCTAGAGCGCCGACAGCTCCGCGACCAGGTCGTCCAGCCCCAGCGAGCCCTGCGAGAGCGCCGCCATGTGCCAGGCCTTGAGGTCGAACTCCTCGCCGCGCGCCTCGTGCGCCGCCCGCGCCGCCGCCCGGCCGCGCAGCCAGGCCCGCTCGCCCAGCTTGTAGCCGATCGCCTGGCCGGGCATGCCCAGGTAGCGGACCAGCTCGCTGTCCAGGAAGTCGGCGGACAGGCCGCAGTACCGGCCGAAGAACTCCCGCCCGTGCTCCGGGCTGACCAGCTCGCCCGGCCGGTACGGGGAGTCCGCCGGGAAGTCCAGGCCGAGGTGCATGCCGATGTCGACGATGACCCGCAGCGCCCGCATCATCTGGGCGTTGAGGAAGCCCAGCCGGTGGCCCGGGTCGGTGAGGTAGCCGAGCTCGTCCATCAGACGCTCGGCGTACAGCGCCCAGCCCTCCATATTGGCGCTCACCCCGCCGAGGCTCACCTGGTAGCTGGAGAGCCGGTCGGCGACGTACACCCACTGGGCGAGCTGCAGGTGGTGGCCGGGGACGCCCTCGTGGTACCAGGTCGACACCAGGTCCCAGACCGGGAAGCGCTCCTCGCCGAGCACCGGCAGCCAGGTCCGGCCGGGGCGGCTGAAGTCCAGGGCGGGCTGGGTGTAGTACGGCGCGGCGGCGCTGCCGGGCGGGGCGAGCTTCGACTCGACCCGGGTGACCGGCTCGGCCAGGTCGAAGTGGGTGCCCTGGAGGTCCCGGACGGCCTGGTCCATCAGGCCCTGGAGGTACTCCCGGGCCGCCTCGGCGCCCTCGATCGCCGGGCCGTCCGTCTCCAGCCACTTCATCGCGGCCATCGGGCCGACGCCCGGGCGGACCTTCTCGGCCTCGGCCTCCATCTGCGCGTACAGGTCGTGGAACTCGCTCCAGGCCCAGGTGTACGCCTCGTCCAGGTCCAGGTCCGCGCCCGTCCAGTAGCGCACCCAGCGGGCGTAGCGCTCCCGGCCCGCGGTGTCCGGGGTGTCGGCGGCGGCCGGCCCGTACACGTCGCGCAGCCAGTCGCGCAGCGCGGCCAGCGCCTCGGCGGCGGCCACCGCGTGCGCGGACAGCTCGGCGCGCACGCCCTCCGGGGCGTCCTGGACGAACTCGCCGAACCATCCGCCGGGGACGTCCCCGGCCAGCCACTCGCCGAACTGGCCGACCACCGTCTCGACCTGGCGCGGGCCGGACAGCAGACCGCGCTCGATGCCCTCGGTCAGCGTCAGCCGGTACTGCTCCAGCGCCAGCGGGACGCGGGCCAGCCGGCGGCCGATCAGCTGCCACTCGGCCTCGGTGCCGGTGGCCATCAGGGTGAAGGCCTCCCGCGTGTTGTGCACCGGGGAGCCCAGGTTGCGCACCGCGCGGTAGTCCTCCCCCGCGTCGTGCACGGCGAGTTCGGCGGTCAGCCGCTCGCGCAGCAGGCGGGCGCAGCGGCGCTCGGCCTCGTCGTCGGCGGCGCCGGCCCGCTCCGCCGCGTCCAGCCGGGCCAGGGTGCGGCGGGCGAGTTCGGCGATCGCCTCGGCGCCGGCCGGGGAGAGGTCCGGCAGCCGGTCGTCCTCGGGGTTGAGGCCGAGGTAGATCGCGGTCAGCGGGTCGAGGTCGGCCAGCGCCTGGACGTAACCGTCGGCGATGCGGCGGGGAGTGTCCCTGCCGGTGGTGATCAGTTCTTCAACCATTCGGACATCATCGCGGCGCCCGGGCCGATTGCAAGCCCCGTCAGCGACCGTTGACCGGCCGGGGTACCCGGTCTGACGCACGGTGAGCGGCGCAAACACCCGTTCGGAAAGATCCAGTGCGCGACAGGTCCCGATCGGTCCGACGCCCATTACGCTGACGGCCATGGAAGCCCGCCCCACCACGGCAACCGACCCGGCGGCCGACCCGGTGCCCGCCCCGGCCGCCCCCGCACCGCGCCAGCGCCGCTCCGGCTACCGGCGACTGCCGGTCGAACAGCGGCGCGAGCAGCTGATCGCGGTCGCCCTGGAGCTGTTCGCCGCCCGGCCGCCCGAGGAGGTGAGCCTGGACGACGTCGCCGAGGCCGCCGGCGCCTCCCGGCCGCTGGTCTACCGCTACTTCGCGGGCGGCAAGCAGCAGCTGTACGAGGCCGCGCTGCGCACCGCGGCCGACGAGCTGACCAGCCGGTTCGCCGTCCCGCCGGCCGGGCGGCCGTCCGAGCAGCTGGCCTCAGCGCTGGACGGCTACTTCGCCTTCGTGGCCGAGCACGACGCCGGCTACTCGGCGCTGCTGCGCGGCGGTTCGGTGGTGGAGACGGCCCGGACCACGGCCATCGTGGACGACGTCCGGCGGGCGGCGCTCCGGCGGACCCTGCGGCACCTGGGCGTGCGCGAGGCCGGGCCGCGGCTGACGCTGCTGGTGCGCTCGTGGATCGCGGTCGTCGAGGGGGCGTCGCTGAGCTGGCTGGACGAGGGGCGCGCGCTGCCGGTGGAGGGCCTGCGGGACTGGCTGGTGGACCAGTTCACGGCGATGGCGGCGGCGACGGCGCTGCACGATCCGCAGACCGCGGAGGTGCTGGCGGGGCTGCTCGCGCTGGAGGGGCCGCGGCCGGAGCGGGCCGAACGGCTGCGGGCGGTGCTGGGCGGCGCCTCCCCGGACGCGCCCTGACGGCGGCTCCCGACCCCCGTGCCAAGGGTCGGGGCGGCTGATCCGCCCTGCGGCTCAGGCCTTGCCGAGCACCTGGCGCTGACGGCCGAGGCCGTCGATCTCGATCTCGACGACGTCGCCCGGGGCGAGGAACGGCTTGCCCGGGTGGCCCAGGGTGACCCCGGCCGGGGTGCCGGTGACCATCACGTCGCCGGGCTCCAGCACCATGAACTGGCTTGCGTAGCGGACGAGTTCGAGCACCGGGAAGATCATCTCCGCGGTGCTGCCGTGCTGCCGCCGCTCGCCGTTGACCCAGAGCCGCAGGGCCAGGGCCTGCGGGTCGGCCACCTCGTCGGCGGTGACCAGCCAGGGCCCCAGCGGGGTGAAGGTCTCGGCCGACTTGCCCTTGTCCCACTGGCCGCCGCGCTCGAACTGGAAGGCCCGCTCGGTGACGTCGTTGGCGATCGTGTAGCCGGCGATCACCTCGGCGGCCTCGGCGTGCGAGTCCAGGTAGCGGGCGGTGCGGCCGATCACGATCGCCAGCTCGGCCTCGTAGTCGGTCTTCTCGCCGCCGCGCGGCACCAGCACCTCGTCGTAGGGGCCGACCACGGTGGAGCTCGGCTTGAGGAAGATCACCGGCTCGTCCGGGATCGCGGCCCCGGCCTCGGCCGCGTGGTCGCGGTAGTTGAGCCCGATGCCGACCACCTTGCCCGGCCGGGCCACCGGCGCGCCCACCCGCAGGCCGGCCAGGTCCACCACCGGCAACGCGCCGGCGGCCACCTCCCGGGCCAGCTCGGCGGTGTCCAGCCCGGCGAGGAAGACCCCGTCGAGGTCACGGGCCCGCCCGGAGAGGTCGTACGCGGTGCCGTCCTCTCCCAGCACGACCGGGCGCTCGGCGCCCGGGGGTCCGACGCGGAGGAGCTTCATCGATCCGTCACCAGCCTTTCGTCGCAGCTCACCGGGGCGGCGCGGACACCGCTCCCGAGTCTGGCAACGAGGTATATCAACGGCCCGGGCCGGTGGACCAGACCGTCCCGATGGGCGGATTCTCATCAAATCGCACGAACGCGCGGGGCCCCGAATAGGTGACCCGTACGGTTGACAGGCCCCGCAGACCGACGGATCTTGCCCCGAAGAACAACGCCCAGGGCGAACGTCCGTGTGGCGCGGCGCCGCGGGGCGCAGGATCCGGGGCATGGAGATCACCCGGGTACGCGACGAGTTGCACATGATCACCCTGGAGTTCGGCACCGCCTACCTCTGGCGGGACGACCACGGACTGACCCTGGTCGACACCGGCATCGCCGGATCGGCGGACGGGATCGAGAAGGGCATCCGCACCATCGGGCTGGAGCCGACGGCCGTACGCCGGATCGTGCTCACCCACCACCACGAGGACCACACCGGCGCCGCCGCCGAGCTGGCCCGCCGCTGGTCCGCCGAGGTGGTGGCGCACCGGCTGGAAGCGCCGGTGATCCGGCGCGAGCAGCCGGCGGCGCCGCCCGTGCTCAGCCCCTTCGAGCAGCAGCTGTGGGACGGGCTGCCGCCCATCCCGCCCGCCGAGCCCTGCCCGGTGCACCGGGAGGTCGAGGACGGGGACGTGCTGGACATCGGCGGCGGCGCCGTGGTCCTGCACGTGCCCGGGCACACCGACGGCTCCATCGCGCTGCACCTGCCCGGCCCCGGGGTGCTGTTCACCGGGGACGTGGTGTCCAACGTCCAGGGGCAGTGCCGTCCGGGGGTGTTCCACACCGACCCGGTCCGCGCCCTCGCCTCCTTCCACCGCCTCGCCGTACTGCCGGTGGAGACGGCCGTCTTCGGGCACGGCGACCCGATCGCCGCCGGCGCCTCAGCCGCGCTGCAGGCCGCCGCCGCTGCCGCCCTTGCCACTGCCGCCACTGCCGCTGCCGAGCAGCACCCCCAGCTCTAGCGTCCGCCCCGGGCCCGGGCCGAGCCGGTCGGCCTCCCGCCGCCAGTGCGCGAGGTCGCGCCGCAGGTCGGACCGGGCCTCCGGGGCGGTGCCGGGCTGCTCGGCCAGCGCCGCCAGCAGGGCGACCGCGGCGGCCCGGCGGCCGTCCCGGGCCAGCCAGAGGGCCAGGTCGTGGCAGGTGCGCAGGGTGCGCGGGTCGGCCGGCCCGCAGGTCCGGGCGAAGTCGGGGACGAGCTGGAGCAGCATGTCCACCGCGTCCCCGGCCCGGCCCTCGGCGCCGTGCTGCCAGGCCTGGTCGGCCCGGCGGCGCAGCTGCTCCGGGCTGGGCCCCGGCCCCTGCATCCCGGGCCGGATCCCGCGCAGCCGCTCCAGCACCTCGGCCGCGTCGGCGGGCCGGTCCGCGGGCCGCTTGGCGAGCAGCTGGGCGACCAGCTCGGCCAGTTCCGGGTCCTTGCCGCGCACCCGGGGCGGGGTCTCGTCCATGTGCTTGCGCATGTACTCGTACGGCGAGTCGCCGCGGAACGGCCGCCGGCCGGTGCTGACCTCGTACAGCATCACGCCGAAGGCGTAGAGGTCGGCCCGGCCGTCCACGGTGCCGCCGGACCAGCACTCGGGCGCCAGGTAGGGGACGGTGCCGACCACGCTGCCGGTCGAGGTGAGCCCGGTGGACTGGGCGAGCAGCCGGGCGATGCCGAAGTCCAGCACCTTGGCCCGGTCCCCGCTGTCCGCGATCATCACGTTCTCCGGCTTGATGTCCCGGTGGATCACCCCGCTGCGGTGCGCGACGTCGAGCGCCTCGCAGATCTGCGTCATCCAGGCCAGCGAGCGGCCGTGGTCCGGCAGGCCGTCCTTGAGCACCGCGGACAGCGGGCGGCCGCGGACCAGCTCCATCACCAGGTAGTGGATCTCCCCCTCGACGTCGGTGACCCGGCCGTAGTCGTGCACCGTGACGATGTACGGGTTGGAGAGGTTGCCGGCCAGCTTGGCCTCGCCGACGAACCGGCCGACGGCCTCCCGGTCGGCCGCGTGCTCAGGCAGCAGCAGCTTGACCGCGACCGGCCGGTCCAGCACGGTGTCGGTCGCCCGCCAGACCACGCCGAAGCCGCCCTTGCCCAGCCACTCCTCCAGCCGGTACCGGCCGCCGAGCACCTTCCCCTTGCGCATGCCCTCCCCCAACGTGCCCCCGCCCGAACGGCGTTCGCCGTCGGAGGGGTCACCATAGCGGCGGGCGGGGACGAACGGGTGAACGGAACTTCCTTCGGTGTCAGGCCTTGGGCCGGTCGCCAAACTCCCGTCGTCCGCCCGAAGGGCGGGCGGGGCGGCGTTGGGGTGCGTGCATCGCAAGGCGGAGGAGGGAGTCCATGCGGAGCATCGGCGAC